>NZ_JASBSF010000261.1 GCF_030149085.1 Microbacterium sp.
ACTGCCACAACATCTACCACGCAGAAACCGGCATGACCACGGTGATCGGCTATCGGGCGTGACTACGGACCCGGTCACGACAGTGAACAGGTAACAGCGCCGTCGACCGGACGGGGGCCGTGGGTCAATGCGGTGTGACCGCATCGTCACACGACGCGGCTTGATTGTCGGTCAGCCTGGCCGCGCCGCAGCCGCTGACGGCACCGCAGAAGCGGTCGTCCGTCCCGTCCGAAAACCTGTCCGTTTACCGCCCGTAGCCGTCCGTAAACGTCCAGAGGTAGACTGAGCCCCAGACGGCGACTGCCGCCTGGGGCTCAGTAAATTGCTGGCCTCTGAGACCGGGAGTGCGGTCCCAAAACCCCTCGGAATCAGACCCCGAAGTACAGCTCGTACTCGAAGGGGTGGGGACGGGCGTTCATCGGCTGGATCTCGTTCTCGAACTTGTAGTCGATCCAGGTCTCGATGAGCTCGGGCGTGAACACGTTGCCACGCAGCAGGAACTCGTGGTCGGCGCGCAGCGCGTCGAGCGAGTCGAGCAGCGAGTTCGGCACCTGCGGGATGAGCTTGGCCTCCTCGGGGGGCAGCTCGTACAGGTCCTTGTCGACCGGCTCGTGCGGCTCGATGCGGTTGATGATGCCGTCGAGGCCGGCCATCATCTGCGCGGCGAACGCGAGGTACGGGTTGCCCGATGCGTCGGGCGCCCGGAACTCGATGCGCTTGGCCTTCGGGTTGGTTCCGGTGATCGGGATACGAATGGCCGCCGAGCGGTTACCGGCCGAGTAGACCAGGTTGACGGGAGCTTCGTAGCCCTTGACCAGACGCTTGTACGAGTTGAGCGTCGGGTTGGTGAAGGCGAGCACCGCGGGGGCGTGTGCGAGCAGACCACCGATGTACCACCGGGCGATGTCCGACAGTCCACCGTAGCCGGCCTCGTCGTAGAAGAGGGGCTTGCCATCGAGCCACAGCGACTGGTGGGTGTGCATACCCGAGCCGTTGTCGCCGAACAGCGGCTTGGGCATGAAGGTCGCGACCTTGCCCCACTCGTGCGTCGTGTTCTTGACGATGTACTTGAACTTCAGGATGTCGTCTGCCGCGTGCACCATCGTGTCGAAGCGGTAGTTGATCTCCTGCTGGCCACCGGTACCGACTTCATGGTGCGAGCGCTCGAGCACGAAGCCGGACTCGATCAGCTTCAGCGTGATGTCATCACGCAGGTCGGCGGTCTTGTCGACCGGCGAGACGGGGAAGTAGCCGCCCTTGTAGGGAGTCTTGTTGGCGAGGTTGCCGCCGTCCTCCTCGCGGCCGGTGTTCCACGCGCCCTCAGACGAGTCGACGGAGTAGAAGCTCGTGTTCTGCTTCACTTCGTAGCGCACGTCATCGAAGATGTAGAACTCAGCCTCGGGTGCGAAGAATGCGGTGTCTGCGATGCCGGTCGAGGCGAGGAACTTCTCTGCCTTCTTGGCAACCTGACGCGGGTCCTTGTGGTAAATCTCGCCCGTACGGGGGTTGTAGATGTCGAAGATCATGATCAGCGTCTTGGCCTCGCGGAACGGGTCAAGGTACGCCGTCGTGACATCCGGGATGAGCTGCATGTCCGACTCGTGGATGTTCGCGAAACCGCGGATCGAGGATCCGTCGAACAGCTGGCCGACGGTGAAGAAGTCCTCGTCGACGGTGGATGCCGGAATGTTGAAGTGCTGCTGCACACCGGGAAGATCCGTGAAACGGATGTCGAGGAACTTGACGTCCTCGTCCTTGATGAACTTCAGCACCTCAGATGAATCTTTGAACATGAAGACTCCAGAGGTAGGGCGTGGTGATACCCGTGTCGGGTTTCCCAAAACGGTAGTCGGCAGGGATTGCCCTGCCGTGTCCCTATTGTTTCGGGCATGTTACGAGCCTGTCGAATCGGCTCGCCCAGATAGGCTCTTCCGGTGACCTCAGTTGCCCAGGACTACCCCGGTAAACGCCTCGGACTTCCGGAGTCTGGGCCCGGATCGATCGGTCGCCTCGGCCGTCGAGTCGGTGCGTTGTGCGTCGACTACGGTGCGGCGTATCTCATCTCGGGGTTCTTCGGGTGGGACGCACTCGCCATTCTCGGCATCTTTGCGCTCATTCAGATCGCCTTCTTGCCGACGCTGCAGGGCAGCCCCGGACATCGGATCTTCGGGTTGACGCTCCAGCGCGTGGAGGGGGGCTGGGTGGGTCTGTGGCGACCGGTGCTGCGCACC
The DNA here is from genome assembly GCF_030149085.1 of Microbacterium sp. Lineage (GTDB taxonomy): Bacteria > Actinomycetota > Actinomycetes > Actinomycetales > Microbacteriaceae > Microbacterium. The sequence continues at coordinate 2,232 of NZ_JASBSF010000261.1, forward strand.
CTGTTGCTGATCGTGGTGATCCCGGCTGTCATCTGGGATGCCGATCAGCGCGGGTTACACGACAAGGCGGCGGGCACAGTCCTGCTTCGCAGCCGCTGACCGCGCTGCCAGGACTCAGCGGGGGCGCGGTGCCCGAACCTTGGTGGGATCGATGCCCTTAGGAATCGGCAGCGACGTCAACGTCTGGGAAACCGAGTCGACTCGCTTGATGACGGCAGCCATCGTTGCGCGGTCGATCTTCTTCGGCAACTTCTTGATCCGTGTCGCGAGCTGTGAGATCGGCACGTCCTCGTCGCCGTGCCCGACGTAGATCACTGTCAGCGGTACACCGGATGCCACCCGCTGAACTTTCTGGCGCTCGTCGTTGACCAGCCGGGTCAGACGCCCGCGTGAGCCCTCACCGATGATGACGACGCCACCGCGGCCGATGACACGGTAAACCGCTTCCTGGGTCTTCGGATTAACGCCGACGGGGTTCTCGTTCGCCTGCCACGAGCGGCCGAGCGATGTGGAGATCACGTGGCCGGTGGCGCCGGGTACGCCGTCGATGCGCTTGTACATGGCGCGTGTCGACAGCCGGGTCGTCAGGGTCAGACCCATCAGGACACCGAAGAGAAGACCGGTGACACCCCAGAGAATGATGCTCCAGACAGCGACCGGGGGAATGAGGAACCCGATGCCAACACCGAGGGCGGCACCGGCGAGCACGACGCCGACGAGCAGCCAGGGGAGACCTCGGTAGGTCTGCTGGGTGAACGTGTACAGGGTACGAAGCTGGGAGAAGAAGCCTGGCCTTTTCTCGGGTGAGGACGCGCGTGCTGCCATCCCTCCAGCGTACCCGGCACGGACGCGCTGCATGAGTAGCGGCCTCGTCCAGCCGCATCCGCGCGAGCTCCTCCCCAGGCTGCGATCGGGCCCGCGGGTCCCCGATTCGACGCCGGGACGAGTGCCGGGTGATGGGGCCGCTCAGGCTTGGGGGCATGAGTGATGCAATGCCCGGGTGGGCGGATGATCCGCTCCTGATCGCGTTCACCCCGCTGCGCCGTGTGACAACGAGAGAGTCGCCCTACGCGGGAACGCTCGTACGCAGCCCGGCGGGCGTTCACCTACTGATCGATCCTGAAAAGGTGCCTGCGGGCGAGCTTTTCTGGACGCCGCAGGAGGACACTCACGTGCTGCGCGCACTGGATGTCGTACACATGGGTACGTCCCGCTCTGAAGCCGCCGCTGGCGCACTGGTCGAAGCGTGTCGCGAGCCCCTCGAAACCTACCTCGAGAGTCGTGAGAGCCGGCGCTCGCCTCTCACGGAACCGGAGTGTGCCACCATCATGATCAGCCTGTTGCGCGGGGCGTACGAGCTGCGTGCTGCAGCTGGGAAGGATCTCGGCGGAGCATGGTGGCTGTCCGGCTCCGCCAGGCCCGTCTTCGCGCTCGGGCCCGGCGCGGAACCCGCTCGGGAGAGCGCATGCCGCATCCTGAACCGACTTCCGCTCGATGATGCGCGGGGTGGCTCCGTCCGGGATGCCATCGTGGCTGTCTTGCGAGCCGATGACCACCGCGCAGGTGGCTTCGATGCCTGTGAGCGAGCCGTGTTCGAGTGGGTCGAGCCCGGGCCGCTTCGTCCGTCGTCCGAAGCCCCGGCCACTGTGCGGCTGGTTCCGAGCCCGGCTGTGGTTGAGGCCCACCTGCGGGCCGAGTCGCGGGTCGTGCCGCCTGATGAGCCTGGTGCCTTCGATCGGCTCGTGCGCGGTGGCGATGGCGGATGGCATGAGACTCTCGCGGACGTGGCTGCCTCTGCCCGTGGCGCTCTGCGTTCATTTCGACGTGGCCCGAGAGCGGGGCGCCCTGTCGGGCGGGGTCGGCTGGTCATTGGTGCAGTTGCCGTAGGCGTGGTCCTGGCTATTGCTGTCACGGTCCTGGCGCCTGATGCGCGCAGTGCGCCAGCAGAAAGTGCACCGACCGGAGATGCCATCTCGCCGGATACCGGCGAAACTGCCTCGTCCAGCTCCCGACTCGAGGCGGACGCGCCTGATCTGCCTCGCGTGGCGGGCGTCATTCTCGACGCCATGTCGACGTGTGCCGGGGATGCCGCCTGCGTGGGGACGGTTGCCGAGCGTGGGGATGTGGCATTCGCTACCGGCGCCGCCGCCGCTCCTGCTGCTCTTCGGACCCTTCATCTGGTCGATGAGTACGGGGATGTCGCGGTCGTTCGCGCCGAGGCCGACGGCTTTCCGCCGCAGCTCGTCGTGATTGCACGTCACGACGACAGATGGCTGCTGCGTGAGGTTCTCGACCTCACGCAGCAGCCATCTGCGTAGCGCTGGTACGTTCTTGCCGGCTCGACGCCGATCCCGTCAGATGCCGAGATCGCCGGCGAAGTCTGCCTCTTCGAGGCGCGCCTTCACGGCACCGAGGAAGCGGGCCGCATCCGCACCGTCAATGATCCGGTGGTCGTACGACAGGGCGAGGTAGACATACGAGCGAACGGAGATCGCATCCTTTCCGTCAACCTGCACGACGCCGGGTCGCTTGACGACAGTGCCGGTGCCGAGGATCGCGGACTGCGGCAGGAAAACGACCGGCGTGTCAAACAGCGCGCCACGGGAGCCGGTGTTGGTCAGCGTGAACGTGCCGCCGGCGAGCTCGTCGGGCTTGAGCTTGTTGTCCCGCGTCCGGGCCGCGAGATCGGCGATCTCGTGAGCGATCTGGGCGAGGTTCTTCGTTGCTGCATCGCGCAGGACGGGAGTCAGCAGGCCCCGCTCGGTGTCGACCGCGATCGAGAGGTTCTCGGTTGCCGGGTAGACAATCGAACCCTCGTCGACGGTGGCGTTGATGACGGGGTACGCCTGCAGAGCCTCGGCGGCTGCCAGCGCGAAGAAGGGCAGGAACGAGAGCTTATCGCCCGTCTTCTTCTGGAAGTCGCCCTTCACCGCATCGCGGAATGCCGCAACCTTGGTGATGTCGACCTCAACCACGGTGGTGAGCTGAGCCGTCGACTGCATTGACGCGACAGCGCGCTCTGAGAGAACCTTGCGCAGCCGCGACATCGGCTGCGTGGTCCCACGGAGCTCAGAAACCTCCCGGGCAGCACGCTTGGGCGCATCAGTTGCGGCTGCGGGCGTCGCTGCCGGCTCGGCAGCTGCAAGGACGTCCTCCTTGCGGATCCGTCCGCCGACGCCGCTTCCCTTGACCGTCGAGAGGTCGACGCCCTTCTCCTGCGCGAGCTTACGAACGAGCGGGGTCACATACGTCTTGCCGTCGCCGTCGGACTCGGGCGCCGCTTCGTCGGCGGCTGCCTCGGTCACTTCGGACGAAGTCACGGGAGTTTCTGCCGTCTGGCTCGGCGCTGCGGGCTTCTCGGGCTCAGCCGCGGGCTTCTCGGCAGCGGGCTCCGGCGTCGGCTCAGGAGCAGGTGCGGGCTCTGGGGCGGACTGCTGCGCGGCACCGTCACCGATTCGGGCGAGCGTCGCGCCGACCGAAACCGTCTCGTCTTCTTGCACGAGAATCTCCTGCAGCGTTCCCGCGACAGGGGAGGGGATCTCGGTGTCGACCTTGTCGGTGGAGATCTCCAGCAGCGGCTCGTCGACCTCGACGGTGTCGCCAACGGCCTTCAGCCACCGGGTCACCGTGCCTTCGGTCACGCTTTCACCGAGCTCGGGTAGGACGACGTCCTTGCCCTCGCCGGACGGAGCGGCCTGCGCTGCGGGAGCGGGTGCAGGTGCGGGCTCTTCGGCCGGGGCGGGCTCGGGCTCGGGAGCCGACTCCTGCGGCGCCTGCTCGGCCGGAGCCTCCTCGGCGGGAACGTCCGACGAGGGTGCGGATGAGCCGTCACCGATCTTCGCCAGGATCGCGCCGACCTCGACGGTCTCGTCCTCGTCAACGAGGATCTCCTCGATCACGCCGGAAACGGGGGAGGGGATCTCGGTGTCGACCTTGTCGGTCGAGATCTCGAGAAGCCCTTCATCGGCCTGAACTGTGTCTCCCACTTTCTTGAGCCAGCGGGTCACCGTTCCCTCCGTAACACTCTCGCCGAGTGCGGGGAGGACCACGGAAGTGCTCATGAGTTTGTCTCCTTCAGGATGCCGATGTCGTTTCCAGCTTAGTGATTCTGCGGGGGCGGTCGTCAGATCGCATGTAGTGGCTTGCCCGAGAGCAGCAAGAGCGCTTCGCCGAGCGCCTCGCTCTGTGTCGGATGAGCGTGAATGAGGGGGGCGACGTCTTCAGGATGCGCGTCCCAGCCCACGAGCAACTGTCCTTCGGTGATGAGCTCGCCGACGCGATCGCCGACGAGGTGCACACCCAGGACCGGGCCTTCGCGCCGCCGCACGACCCGCGCGAATCCGGTGGTTCCCAAGATCTCGCTCTTGGCATTGGCAGCCAGCGGAATCTCCGCGACTTGAACGGCATCCTCACCGAACCGTTCGACCGCCGCCGCTGTCGTGAGCCCAACGGAAGCTACCTCCGGACTCGAATACGCGACGCGCGGCACGGAGTTGTCGTCGAGCGGGGCGACGGACAGCCCGGCGATCCGCTCCGCCACAGCGATGCCATGAGCGAAGCCGCGATGGGCAAGTTGTGGCCCCCGAACGATGTCACCCACAGCCCAGACGTGCGGTGCGGTCGTGCGCAGCTCGGCATCCGTCACGACGAACCCGGCAGCGAGTTCAACGCCAGCTTCCTCGAAGCCGAGGTCAGCGGTAGCCGGAACCCGGCCCGCCGCGACCAGAACGTAGTCTGCGGTGCGGGTCGAGCCATCCGACAGGGTCACCGTGACGTGGTCGTCGCTCGCGTCCACACCGGTGCACGAAACCCCAAAGGTCGTCGTGATCCCGCGCTTGCGGAACGCCCGGAGCAGCGCCGCACTGCTGGCTTCGTCTTCTGAGGGAAGCAGGCGGGCGAGCGGCTCGATGATCGTCACCTCTGCGCCGAACGAGCGCCAGATGCTGGCGAACTCGACCCCGATGACGCCGCCGCCGAGGATGATGACGGATGACGGTACCTCGTCGAGCTCGAGCGCGGTGTCGCTGCTTAACACCCGCCCGCCGAGAGGCACATCGGCAAGCTCGCGGGTGCGCCCGCCGGTGGCAAGGATGATGTCGGATGCCGACAGGGTGCGGCCTCCCACCCGAACCCGCAAACCGGGTTCGAGATAGCCGTCGCCGGCCACGGTGACGACACCGCGCGCGGCGAGAAGTCCGGTGAGACCTGCGTGCTTCTTGCTGACGATCTTGCGACGGTAGTCGTGGACCGCGGCCATATCGATGGCGTCAAGGCTCGCGCTCACGCCGTGGTGGGCAGCGTTCCGCACGACATCGGCGACTTCTCCGGAGTGCAGCAGCGCTTTCGTGGGGACGCAACCGCGGTGAAGGCACGTCCCGCCCACCTGGTCTCGCTCGACCAGAGCAACCGTTCGTCCGAGTTCCCGGGCGCGCAACGCTGCCGCGTAGCCTCCGGAGCCGCCTCCGAGTACAACGATGTCGAAGGCGTCCTCGCTCATCGGCCGGCCTCGCTGATCACGAACTCGATGAGGCTCCGGGTCGTCGCTGCGGTCGGACCCTTGTCTGTAAACCCGAAGGGGGCACCCTTGTTCATGCCCACACCGGCGATGTCGAGATGAACCCACGGGATCCGAACTCCGCTGCCGTCGGCGTCGTCGCGTGTTCCGACGAAATGACGAAGGAACAGACCCGCGAAGAGGGATCCTCCCGCGGGGTCACCGACCTTTGCATTGCGAAGATCCGCGATCGGAGAGTCGAGTTCATCGACCATGTGGTCGGGAAGGGGCATCTGCCAGGCGAGCTCGTTGACACGATCCGCTGCCGCAAGGTAGCGGGCGACGGCCTCGTCGTCGCCCATGACGCCTGCGTGCCGCGTTCCCAACGCTGTGGTGATCGCACCAGTGAGGGTTGCCACATCGACGATGACGTCGGGGTGCTCACGGCTCGCCGCGACAAGCCCGTCGGCAAGGACCAGCCGGCCCTCGGCATCCGTGTTCAGTACCTCGACCGTCGTGCCATCGGCGATGCGAAGGACATCGCCCGGGCGTGTCGCCGTCCCCGAGGGCATGTTCTCGGCCAGACACAGCCACGCTGACACGCGCACGGGAGCACCGATCTCAGCGACCGCGCGAAGCACAGCAAGGACCGTTGCCGCGCCGCACATGTCGTACTTCATGTCGACCATTCCGGCGGCGGGCTTGAGCGAGAGCCCACCGGAGTCGAACGTGATGCCCTTGCCGACCAGAGCCACGTGACGCGTCGCGCCGTCCGGCGCATACTCGGCGCGAACGAGGCGTGGGGGGCGTACCGAGCCGCGACCGACACCGAGGATGCCACCGAACCCGCCGGTTGCCAGATCGGTTTCGTCCCACACCTGGACTGTTGCCGGGAGGTCTGTCAGCAGGTCGCTGGTCGCCTCCGCCATGTCGGCGGGGCCGAGGGCGTCGGCGGGGGTGGTCACGAGGTCCTTCACGAGCGCGACTGCTTCGACCACGGCGCGGACTCGTGCTGCATCCGCGGGCGGAACCGCTGCCGCAGCATGAACGACGACACGGCTGGCGCGGGGCTTCGGCGGTTCCTTCTTGAAGCTCGCGAAGCTGTAGCCGCCGAGACCTGCGCCCTCGGCGGCTGCGAGCGCCGCGTCTGCCGTCTCGTGGAAGGGCAGAGCCACGGCGACAGCGGCGAACCCGGTCAGAGTGCGGCATCCGACACCGACGGCGTTACGAACGGATGCCGCGTCCCGACCCGCACCGCTGCCGACGACGGCAACGGGCTGCGCGAACAGCTGCGGAACCGCCACCCGGGCATGCGATCCCGCCGCGCCTGTGAACCCGATCGACTCCAGGCTCTCGCGCAGTCCGGGAAGGGATTCCCACTCGTCGTCAGCGGTTGCGGAAACAAGGGGGATCACCATCACCACCGCGTCTGCGTCGTGTTCGGTAACCGGGGCTTCGCTGAATTCGACGACAGGACTGGCCATGCATTCATCCTAGGTCGGGGCATGTTCGCTCTGAGCGGCACGCGTCGGGGCGGCCACTGCGACCACGCGCCTAGCATGGAGGCATGACCTTGTCGGTACCCGTTTATCACCGCGTCGCCAGCGCCCCACCGGTGCCCGCGGGTCTGCCGCTCGTGATCGCGCTCACCGGTTTCACCGACGCCGGATCCGCCGTGAGTCGGGTCGTCACCTACCTGAGGGAGGATCTGGAGCCGACGCCCATTGCGGTTTTCGAGAACGACATCCTTCTCGACTACCGCGCGCGTCGCCCGGTCATCTCTTTCGAGCACGACCACCTCACTGACTATCGGCCTCCCCGGCTGGAGCTCTCGCTCGTTCACGACGCCCTGGGGCAGCCGTTCATCACGCTCACGGGGTACGAGCCGGATTTCGCCTGGGACTCGTTCACAGCAGCGGTCCTCGAGCTGGCCGCTGAACTTGACGTGGCGAGCGTGACGTGGGTACACGCCATTCCGATGCCTGTCCCTCACACACGTCCGCTGGGAACGACAGTGAGCGGGACCCGGACCGAGCTCACGGCGGCGCATTCGGTATGGCAGCCAGAGACACAGGTTCCCGCGACCGTCGGCCACCTCCTCGAGTACCGCTTTGCCGAGACCGCGGCGGATGTTGCGGGCTTCGTGCTGCTGGTGCCGCACTACCTCGCAGATACGCAATATCCTGCAGCGGCTCTCGCCGCGCTCGACAGCGTCACGGTCGCCACGGGATTGGTCTTCGCCGGTGACGAACTTCGGGAAGAGAACCGCGAGTATCTCGAGAAAGTGCAGGAGCAGGTTGGCGGAAGCGACGAACTGCAGCGGATGATCGAGACCCTCGAAGAGCGTTATGACGCGTACATGGCGGGGGCGACGAACGCCACGCCGATCATCCACACCGGTGACCTGCCGACCGCGGACGAGATTGCCGCCGAACTGGAGCGGTATCTGGCCACCCGGCCCGCGGGCGACGACGACAAGGCTTGAGCGTCACCTGTGCCGGGGGAATACGCAACGCGTCACACTCGTTGTTGCTGATATCCGTTAGCGACGGCCGGGGGAGTGGGCCAGGAATCGCGGACGGAGTATGAGACAATGGTGGTTCGACCCATTGTCACCCGTGGCCGTCACAGGCCGCGGGACTTGACAAGGGTCTTACTAGCGTCCGAAACCAACAGCGCGGCAATCAGATCGCCGTGCGCTGAGAGGCGAAACGTGACCGCAAGCACGACACCCACCCGTACGCGCGCCAAGAAGGCCGACGCGGACGCGCTGGCTACTGAGATCGAGAGCGACGACGAGGTCGCCACGACTGCTGCCAGCAAGCGTCCCGCAGCCAAGAAGCGTAGCGGCGCGACGGGCGCGAAGGCCAGCGCGAAGAAGACATCCACGAAGAGCGCGGATGACGACGCCGACGACATCGACGAGGACGAAGAACTCGACGAGGCTGATGTGGACGGCGTCGACGAGGGAGCCGACGACGAGTCGTCTGACTCGGAATCATCGGATGACGCACCCGACTCGCCGGCCGCGAAGGACGCGTCTGACGACGATGACGTTGACGACGACGAAACACCCAGCAAGCCCGTCTTCACCGAGCCGCTCCCCAGTGGCGCCATCGTCATCAGCTCGAGCGACGAGGATGACGTCCCGATCTACTCGACGCAGATCACCGGTGCGACAGCTGACCCGGTCAAGGATTACCTGAAGCAGATCGGTAAGGTTCCGCTGCTGAACGCGGCCGAAGAGGTCGAGCTCGCTATGCGGATCGAGGCGGGTCTGTTCGCCGAAGAGAAACTGTCGAACATGACGCCTGCAGAGAAGTCCAGCCAGCTCGGCCTGGACCTGCAGTGGATCGCCCGCGACGGTCAGCGTGCCAAGAGCCACCTGCTCGGAGCTAACCTGCGCCTGGTTGTCTCGCTTGCGAAGCGTTACACGGGTCGCGGGATGCAGTTCCTCGACCTCATCCAGGAGGGAAACCTCGGTCTCATCCGTGCCGTCGAGAAGTTCGACTACACGAAGGGCTTCAAGTTCTCGACCTACGCGACGTGGTGGATTCGTCAGGCGATCACCCGAGCGATGGCAGATCAGGCGCGCACCATCCGTATCCCGGTGCACATGGTCGAGGTCATCAACAAGCTCGCCCGCGTCCAGCGGCAGATGCTGCAGGATCTCGGTCGCGAACCCACCCCCGAAGAGCTCAGCCGCGAACTGGACATGACGCCCGAGAAGGTCATCGAGGTCCAGAAGTATGGCCGCGAGCCGATCTCGCTGCACACACCGCTTGGTGAGGATGGCGACAGCGAGTTCGGTGACCTCATCGAAGACACCGAGGCTGTCGTTCCGGCTGACGCTGTCGGTTTCACGATGCTGCAGCGTCAGCTCGAGTCTCTGCTTGACTCGCTGTCCGAGCGGGAAGCCGGCGTCATCCGCATGCGTTTCGGACTCGGTGACGGTCAGCCCAAGACGCTCGACCAGATCGGCGACACGTTCGGTGTGACCCGTGAACGGATCCGCCAGATCGAGTCGAAGACGATGGCCAAGCTTCGCCACCCGTCGCGGTCGCAATCGCTGCGGGACTATCTGGAATGACCGGCGTCGCCAACGAGGGGAAGTCGCTCGACGTCGAGATCGACGGCGCGAGCTACCGGCGGATCCCGATCCGCACGCGCGTTGTGATGCCCGGTGATGACCTGGATGACATCATCCGCGAATACGCCCTCGAGCACGCCATCACCGGCGACACGCTGTTCGTCACCGAGAAGATCGTCGCGATCACCCAGGGGCGCTCGTACGCGGTGTCGGAGATTCAGCCGCGCAAGCTGGCCCTGTTTCTGTCGCGGTACGTGACGCGTACTCCGTATGGGATCGGCCTCGGAATGCCCGAGACCATGGAGATGGCGCTGCGCGAGTGCGGCACGCCGCGCATCCTTTTCGCTGCGGCGGTCTCGGCCGTGACGAAGGCCTTCGGCCGCTCGGGCGACTTCTACCGGATCGCCGGCGACCGCGCCCGTGCGATCGACGGCCCGACCAGTGGGACCATCCCGCCGTACAACAGCGCCGTCGTGCTGGGGCCCGAACGTCCCCGGGAGGTAGCTCAGCACCTCAAGACGTTGCTGGCCCCCGGCGTCGAGGTTGCGGTGGTGGACATCAACGACCTCGGTGGGAACATTCTCGGGTCGACGCTCTCGAAGACTGACGAGAAGACGCTTCTCGCCGTGCTTCGCGACAATCCGCTCGGCCAGGGTCACCAGTCAACGCCGCTCGGCATCGTGCGCGCGGTCTAGCGCTCCTCAGAAACCGATAGCTGCACGGTACTTGGGCTTGTGGCCGGTGCGGATGCCGGTCACGCTGGGCTTGTTCTCGTAGACCCCTGCCGCCCAGTTCCCCTCGACGAGGACCGGGCCTTGGGGAGTCACCACGACGTCCCACCCCACATAGCGCACTGTCGGAACGACACGTGCCACCTCATCGATGAAGACCCTGACGTCGTCGAGCATCGGCAGGGTGAACTCGGAAATGCGGCGCCCGGTATCGGGATGAAACTCGTGCACGTTGCCGTGCGAGTCGTAGCCGGGGCCCACAGCCCGGCCGTCGTCGTCGAGCATCGAATAGAAGCCGCCGAAGCTCATCTGGTCGCTGACTTCTCCCCGGCCGAACTTCTGCGCCATGGCGAGGATGTGTGTGCGTTCGCCGTCGAAGAAGGTCGTGACCCGGGTCGTATTGACCGTGCCCGGGCAGAAGGCGGCAAGATCAGGATGCTGGGTGATCACCTCTTCGGCGAGGAGTTCCCCGCGCTCCAGCAGACCGGTGTGGAACGCCGACCAATCGGTGACGGCATCCGCTCGATAACGGTGGACGCCGGATCCTGCCTGCCCGACCGGCTCCTTGACGATGACGGTGCCGTGGCGCTCGACGAAATCGCGCAACTCGTGCGCGTTATCGGCCGTGACCGTCATCCATTCGCGGTGGAGGAAGGGTGCAAACGTGCTGTTGAACGCGATCTTGTTGTGAAACTGGGCTCGGTACCGCGGGTCGTCGTAGCGCTGTGACAGCTCGTTCGAGACGGGATGCGTCATGTATGTGGCGCGCTCGGCACGGCTCAGAATCGCGAAGTCGTAATCAACGTAATCCTGGAATCCCACCTGACGCACGCCAGCCGACCAGAGCATGTCGGCGAGCACGGCAGGAGTCCAGCGACCGTGCTCTCGCGATGTCTCGCGCGCTCGCTGCCACAGCGAACCGACGTCGATCCGGAGTGCCCGCGCGGCGCGATAGTGCATCCGCGTCCGCGGATCGAGCGATGCCATTCAGATGGTACGGGGCGAGAGTTGTGCTGAAGTCACTCAGCGCTCAGTCGGTGTGTCTCGTCGTGCCAGCTCGTGGCGATCTCGCGCAGCTTCTCTTCGTAGCGGCGTCCGTGGTGGGCGCAGAAGAGCAGCTCGCTGCCGTTGACTTCGGCGGCAATGTACGCCTGTGCGCCGCACGAGTCGCAGCGGTCGGCGGCGGTAAGACGGCTCTCGATGACGTCGATCTCTGCGGGTGAAAGGGTAGCCATGGTCATGCCTCCTCGGTGCGTCACTCCTGGCGATGTCATGACATACAACCACGGGGATGTTTCGGGTATGCCGCTATTGGGTCACATTTCGCTGAGCGCGTACGGCGGCCCCCCGTGCCGCGTGGCTCCGCAGCGATCCCAGCGACGCCGCGTAGCCTGAACGATTGTGACCTCCGAGTATTCCGCCCACCATCTTCAGGTACTTGAAGGCCTCGAGGCGGTTCGCAAGCGGCCCGGAATGTACATCGGATCCACCGATTCGCGCGGACTGATGCACTGCCTCTGGGAGATCATCGACAA
>NZ_JASBSF010000267.1 GCF_030149085.1 Microbacterium sp.
ATTCGTGTCGGGCGAGTTCGGCGACGATGACGCCTTCGCGCGTCTGCGCGAGACCGTGCAGAGCCTCGACGAAGAACGCGGCACCATGGGAAACCATGCGTTCTACCTGTCCATCCCCCCGAAGGACTTTCCGGTTGTCGCTCGTCAGCTGCGCACCTCGGGGCTCGTGGATGACACCGCCGACCGGCCCGAACGGTGGCGCCGAGTCGTCATCGAAAAGCCGTTCGGTCACGACCTTGCCTCGGCCCGCGAGCTCAACGACGCACTGCGCTCAACCTTCCCGGCCGACTCGATCTTCCGGATCGACCACTACCTCGGCAAAGAGACGGTCCAGAACATCCTCGCGCTGCGGTTCGCGAACGAGCTTTTCGAGCCCATCTGGAACCGCAACTACGTCGACCACGTACAGATCACGATGGCCGAAGACATCGGCGTGGGCGGCCGTGCCGGCTACTACGACGGCATCGGGGCGGCGCGCGATGTCATCCAGAACCATCTGCTGCAGCTTCTTGCGCTGACGGCCATGGAGGAGCCCATCAGCTTCGACGCGAGCCACCTGCGTGCCGAGAAAGAGAAGGTTCTCGCGGCCGTCACGCTTCCTGCAGACCTGTCACTCGCGACAGCGCGCGGTCAGTACGCCGGCGGCTGGCAGGGTGGCGAGCACGTCACCGGATTCCTCGACGAAGACGGCATGAAGCCCGATTCGACCACCGAGACTTATGCGGCGTTGAAGCTCGAGATCAACACGCGCCGCTGGGCCGACGTGCCCTTCTACCTGCGCACCGGCAAGCGGCTCGGACGCCGCGTGACCGAGATCGCCGTGGTGTTCAAGCGCGCCCCTGAGCATCTGTTCACGCGGTCGCAGACATCCGGACTCGGTGAGAACGCGCTCGTCATCCGCGTGCAACCGGATGAGGGAGTCACGATCCGCTTCGGCTCGAAGGTGCCCGGCGCGAGCACGCACGTGCGCGACGTCACGATGGACTTCGGCTACGGGCATGCCTTCACCGAGGCCAGCCCCGAGGCCTACGAGCGGCTAATTCTCGACGTCCTGCTCGGAGACCCCCCGCTGTTCCCCCGCCACGAAGAGGTCGAACTCTCGTGGAAGATCCTCGACCCCGTCGAGGAGTTCTGGGCGCAGCAGGGCGGACCGCTCGACCAATACGAACCTGGGTCGTGGGGGCCGAAGTCGGCAGACCAGCTCCTTGCCCGCGACGGACGCACCTGGAGGCGGCCATGATCGTCGATCTTCCCGATACGACAGTCAGCAAGATCTCTCGCGCACTCATCGACGTGCGTGAGGAGGGTGGTGCAGTAGCACTGGGACGAGTGCTCACCCTCATCATCGTGACCACCAACGGCGGCACCGAGGACGGCATCGAGGCAGCCAACGACGCGTCACGCGAGCATCCCATGCGGGTCATCAGCCTGCGCCTCGACCCCGAGGGTGAGCCGAAGCTTGACGCCGAGATCCGCGTGGGCGGCGACGCCGGTGCCAGCGAGGTCGTCGTGTTGCGCGCCTCCGGCGCTGCGGCATCCAACGTCGAGAGCCTCGTCACCGGTCTGCTGCTGCCCGACGCGCCAGTCGTCGTGTGGTGGCCAGACAACCCGCCCGCGACTCCCTCCCATTCCCCGCTCGGTCGGATCGCACAGCGACGCATCACGGATGCCTCCACGGTGCCCTTCGAGGCCACGCGCGTCGCTCACCTCGGCGACTGCTACTCGCCGGGTGACACCGACCTCGCCTGGACGCGCCTCACGCACTGGCGCGAGCAGCTCGCCGCCGTGCTGGACCAGCCGCCCTACGAGCCGATCACCGCGGTGGAGGTTCGTGGCGCTGCCACGTCGCCATCGACAGCACTGTTGGCCGCCTGGCTACGACTGACCCTCGGTGTGCCGGTGGAATGGCACTACCTCTCCCCCGAGGAGTGGAGCGACGGCATCAAGTCTGTCCGCCTGACGCGCGCGAGCGGAGACATCGTGCTCGAGCGTTCGTCAGCCGCGATCGCTCGGTTGTCGCAGCCCGGGCAACCGCAGCATGACCTGGTGCTGCCGCGCCGCACATTGCGCGAATGCCTCGCCGAGGAGCTGCGCCGGCTCGATGCTGACCTCTTGTATGGTCGAGTGATCACCGAGGGCTGGGCGCTGCTCGACCCGGCACAGTCGTAGGAGACCGATGGCTGAGATCACGAACGAGAAGCGGGTGCTCATCAGCCCCGACCGGACTGCGCTCGCTGAGTACGTCGCAGACCGGTTCCTGCGGCGCATCGAGAAGCAGGCCGACGAGCCCGCCGTTCATGTCTCGCTCACCGGCGGAACCATGGGCATCGCGGTGCTCGAGGCTGCTGCGGCAAGCCCGCGGCTGGCGGGCCTCCGCTTCGACAATGTGCACTTCTGGTGGAGCGACGAACGATTCGTCCCACGCCACGACTCCGAGCGCAACGAGAAGCAGGCGCGCGAGGCGCTCCTCGATCGGTTGGACATTCCGGCAGGCAACATCCACAGCGTTGCCGCCAGCGACGACGGCGTCGACCTCGACGAAGCGGCGCGTGCCTACGCGGCCGAGCTCGCGCGCTACGGGCAGCCCGGCGGGCCCGCTTGGCCCTCGTTCGACATATGCTTTCTCGGGGTCGGTCCCGATGCGCACATCGCCTCGCTGTTTCCCGATCACCCCGAGATCCGTGACACCGAGCACGCGGTGCTCCCGGTCCGGAATTCACCCAAGCCCCCGCCCGAGCGCGTGACCTTCACCCGCCCCGTGATCAATACGTCGCAACGCGTCTGGCTGGTCATGTCCGGCCCCGACAAGGCCGCAGCTCTCGGGCTTGCCCTTGCAGGCGCTAACTACACGAGCGTTCCCGCCGGCGGGGCGAAAGGACGGCGACGCACCGTGTTCTTCGTCGACCGGGAGGCTGCCGAACAAGTTCCGCCGGAGCTGATCGACCAGGAATACTGACCATTCACGACAATGGCCCCGGTCCTCCCTCACGGGAGACCGGGGCCATTCTCGTGCAGGAAAACCCTGCGGAAAGTCTCAGAGGCCGCGGCGCTCGCGCAGCGACTTCAGCGCGTCATCCAGGAGCGCATCGGCTTCCTCCTCCGTGCGACGCTCCTTCACGTAAGCAAGGTGCGTCTTGTACGGCTCGGCCTTCGCCAGCTGCGGCGGGTTGTCCTTGTCGCGACCCGCAGGAAGCCCGGAGTGCGGCGAATCGATTGTCTCGGGGATCTCCTCATCGGGGATGCCTGCCGCGAAGTAACGCACGGTCTCGTTGCCTAGGGCATCCCAGTACGAGACGGTGACACGGTCCGCGTGATAGCCGTGATCCTGTTCGCCCATGGGTCCGGCACCCACCCGGGTGCCGCGGATTGCATTGCCGCCGGTTGCCATCAGATCACCTGGAACTTCGTAATGAGGCCAAGTCCCACGATGGTGATGAACCATACGAGGGCCAGCACGATGGTGAATCGGTTGAGGTTGCGCTCAGCGAGACCGGACGATCCGAGAGCTGAGGTCATTCCGCCGCCGAACATGTCGGACAGGCCGCCGCCTCGTCCCTTGTGCAGCAGGATCAGCAGGGTGAGCAGCAGGCTCGTGATGCCGAGGATCACCTGCAGGATCAGTTCGAGAATCGCCAAGACGTGAAACCTTTCGTCGCGACGGTGTCTCGTCGCACAAGCGTCCAGTATACGGAAAGAGGCGCGCGCTTCGCCTCGGCCCGCCGCGCTGTGGCTGGGCGACCGGTCCTCCGGCTGCCCAGCCACAGCAGTAGTCGGAACGACCTCAGACGCCGACGTGCTTCTGGTAACGGATGATGGCGGCGAACTCATCCACGACAAGACTCGCACCACCCACCAGCGCGCCATCGACATCCGGCTCGCGCATGAAGCTCGCGATGTTCGCGGCCTTCACCGAGCCGCCGTAGAGCACACGAGTGCGCTCGGCAGCGTCTGCGCTCAACGATTCGGCGACGACCGCGCGCAGCTTGGCGCAGACATCCTGAGCCTGGTCGGGAGTAGCTGCCTGGCCGGACCCGATCGCCCAGACCGGTTCGTACGCCACAACGATGTCGGCGTCAGCCGGCACGTCAGCAAGAGCGGTCTTCAGCTGCCCTACGGGCACAGCGCTAGCGCCGTACTTCTCGAGGTCCTCCGCGGTCTCACCGACGCAGATGACCGGCACGAGACCGTGTCGCAGCGCAGCCTGAACCTTGCTGGCAACGACCTCGTCGGTCTCGTGGTGGTATTCACGACGCTCAGAGTGACCGATGATCACGTAGCGCGCGTCGAGCTTCGCAAGAAACGCCCCCGAGATGTCACCGGTGTACGCACCCGAATCCTTCGGCGACAGATCCTGCGCGCCGAGGGCGAACGGGATCTTGTCGGCATCCAGCAGTGTCTGCACGGTGCGCAGATCGGTGAAGGGCGGGAAGACCGCAACCTCGACCGAGCCGTCCTCGTGCTTGGCGTCCTTCAGCGTCCAGTGCAACTTCTGGACGAACGCAACGGCCTGCAGGTGGTCGAGGTTCATCTTCCAGTTGCCGGCGATGAGCGGTGTTCTCACTGCTCCCATCCGAGGACCTCCAGTCCGGGTAGCTTCTTGCCTTCGAGGAACTCGAGGCTTGCCCCACCGCCGGTGGAGATGTGGCCGAACTGGTCGTCCGTGAAGCCGAGCTGACGCACGGCGGCCGCCGAGTCGCCACCGCCGACGACGCTGAGGCCGTCCACCTCGGTCAGCGCCTGTGCGACGGCCTTGGTTCCCGCGGCGAAGGCAGGCATCTCGAACACGCCCATGGGGCCGTTCCAGAACACGGTCTTGCTCGCGCGAATCGCGTCGGCAAAGATCTTCGCCGTGTCGGGGCCGATGTCCAGCCCCAGGCCCGTCGCACCGAATGGAGTCTCCTCGAGCGAGTCGGCGGGAGCGACAACGTGCTCCGCGTCGGCGCAGAAGGATGCAGCCATCACGGCGTCCACCGGAAGCACGATCTCAACGCCGCTTTCCTGCGCCGTCGTCATGTACCGGGTGACAGTGTCGATCTGATCCTCTTCGAGCAGGCTCTTGCCGACCTCGTAGCCCTGGGCCTTGAGGAACGTGAACAGCATGCCGCCACCGACCAGGATGCGATCGACCCGCGGGAGCAGGTGCTCGATGACGCCGAGCTTGTCGCTGACCTTCGAGCCGCCGAGCACGACCGTGTAGTGTCGCTCGGGCTTCTCGGTGAGGCGGTCGAGGACGTCGACCTCCTTCTCGATCAGGAAGCCCGCCGCAGACGGCAGGATCTCGGCGAGGTCGTACACGCTCGCCTGCTTGCGGTGCACGACACCGAAGCCGTCCGACACCAGGGCGTCGCCGAGGGATGCGAGCTCGCGGGCGAACGCGCCGCGAATCTCGGCATCCTTCGCCGTCTCCCCCGCGTTGAATCGCAGGTTCTCGATGACCGCGACATCGCCGTCTTCCAGCGCGGCGACGGCGTCGTGAGCCGACTCACCCACGGTGTCACGCGCGAACGCGACGGGCTTGCCGAGCAACTCCGAGAGGCGCTGAGCCACCGGCTCGAGGCTGTACTTCGGGTCGGGTGCCCCATCGGGGCGTCCCAGGTGCGAGCACACGACGAGGCGCGCTCCCTGGTTGATGAGGGCGTTGAGTGTGGGAACGGAGGCCCGCACGCGGCCATCGTCCGTTATGACGCCGTCTTTCAACGGAACATTGAGGTCACAACGGACGATGACGCGCTTGCCGGCCAGCGAACCCAACGAATCGAGGGTGCGCAGAGCCATGTCTGTTACCGGATGCCGAGGCTCAGAGCTTGCTGGCGACGAGCTCGGTGAGGTCGACGAGGCGGTTGGAGTAACCCCACTCGTTGTCGTACCAGGCCGAAACCTTGACGAGGTTGCCGCTGACGTTGGTCTGGCCTGCGTCGAACACCGACGAGTGCGGGTCGTGAACGATGTCGGTCGAGACGATCGCGTCGGTGTTGTACTTCAGGTAGCCAGCCAGAGCGCCCTCGGCAGCAGCCTTCTCGTAGGCGGCGTTGATGGTCTCCTTGGTGAGGCCCTCGGCCGGCGTGATGATCGTGAGGTCCACGATCGAACCGGTGGGAACCGGAACGCGGTACGACGAACCACTCAGCTTGCCGTTGAGCTCGGGCAGCACGAGGCCGATGGCCTTGGCAGCACCGGTGGCAGCCGGCACGATGTTCAGCGCGGCAGCGCGAGCACGGTGCAGATCGCCGTGGGGGCCATCCTGCAGGTTCTGGTCAGCGGTGTACGCGTGAGCGGTCATCATGAAACCGCGCTCGATGCCGAAGTTGTCGTTGAAGACCTTCGCGAGGGGCGCCAGGCAGTTGGTGGTGCACGAGGCGTTGGAGATGACGTGCATCGTGGCGGGGTCGTACTCGCCGTCGTTCACGCCCATGACGAAGGTTCCGTCGACATCCGTGCCGGGTGCCGAGATGAGGACCTTCTTCGCGCCGCCGGCAATGTGCTTGCTGGCGTCAGCCGCCTTGGTGAAGCGGCCGGTCGACTCGATCACGATGTCGACGCCCAGCTCGCCCCACGGGAGGTTCGCGGGGTCGCGCTCTTCGAAGACCTTGATGCTCTTGCCACCGACGGTGATGGAGTCCTCGGTGTACGAAACCTCTTCGCCCAGCCGTCCGCCGACCGAGTCGTACTTGAGGAGGTGGGCGAGCGTCTTGTTGTCGGTGAGGTCGTTCACCGCCACGATGTCGAGGTCCGCGCCCTGCTCCAGAGCTGCGCGGAGGTAGTTGCGTCCGATACGGCCGAAGCCGTTGATACCGATCTTGACAGACACGGTGTCTCCCTGATTCTTATCGCGCCGAAGCGCCGGGGGTCAGCTCCGGATCGACGACCCGGAGAGGGGTGTCATTTGTGGTGTGTGCCAGCAGACAAATGAGGCTGCCGGAGCCCCCGAGCGGGCGAGGGCTCCGCGGCATCCTCACCTGATCATGACCCTAGCAGCAGACCTGCCGTCTTCTCACGAGCCGTGACAAAGCGGTCCTGGACGTTTTGCCAGTTCACGATGTTCCAGAACGCCTTCACGTAGTCAGCGCGGACGTTCTTGTAGTCGAGGTAGTACGCGTGCTCCCACACGTCGAGCATGAGCAGCGGCACGCTGGCGGCGGCGAGCTGGCCCTGCTGGTCGAAGATCTGCTGGATGATGAGGCGCTCACCGATCGAATCCCAGAACAGCGCCGCCCAGCCCGAGCCTTGCACGCCGAGAGCGGCAGCGGTGAAGTGAGCCTGGAACTTGTCGAAGGAGCCGAAGTACTCGTCGATTGCTGCAGCGAGCTCGCCCGTGGGCTTGTCGCCGCCATCGGGCGACATGTTCGTCCAGAAGATCGAGTGGTTGGTGTGACCACCGAGGTTGAACGAGAGGTCCTTCTCGAGCTTGTTGACGTTGGCGAGGTTCCCGGTCTCGCGGGCCTCGGCAAGCTGCTCCAGAGCGGTGTTGGCGCCCGTCACGTACGCCTGGTGGTGCTTGTCGTGGTGCAGCTGCATGATCGTCGCACTGATGTGCGGCTCGAGAGCCGCGTAGTCGTACGGGAGGTCAGGCAGGGTGTAGGTGGCCATATGCTCTTCTCTTCCTGTCGTCGCGGCGCCAGGAATGCCCCGGCGTCGCTGGGGTGACAGTTGCCATCCTAGTGAGGCGGAGCACCCACTCGGCGGGTCTTGCGCGAGAAGACAACAGCCGTTACGTCGCGGTCACCTAGCGGCTGACTCAGTCCAGGGCGCTGGCAGGAACGGCGGATTCCGTTCCGGGAATGCCCTCGGCTGCCGCCTTCTTGTCGGCCATCGCGAGAAGGCGACGGATGCGGCCGGCCACGGCGTCCTTTGTGAGCGGCGGATCGGCGTGGTGACCCAGCTCGTCGAGACTCGCGTCGCGGTGCGCGAGCCGCAGATCACCGGCCTCGCGCAGGTGATCCGGGATGTCTTCACCGAGGATCTCGAGCGCTCGCTCCACGCGTGCACACGCGGCCACCGCGGCCTGAGCCGAGCGACGCAGGTTCGCGTCGTCGAAGTTCACGAGCCGGTTGACGCCGGCGCGAACCTCCCGACGCTGACGCATCTCGTCCCAGTGTGCAGCGACCTGGCGTGCACCCATGACGGCCAGTGCCGTGCGGATGGCATCCCCTTCGCGTACGACAACGCGCGGTGCACCGCGCACCTCGCGCGCCTTCGCGCCGATGCCGAGACGGTGCGCTGCCCCGACCAGGGCCATCGCCGCTTCCGAGGAGGGGCACAGCACATCCAGCGACGCGGATCGTCCGGGGTCGGTCAGGGCGCCGGCGCCCAGGAATGCGCCGCGCCATACGGCGGCGAGGTCGCCGCGCGAACCCGTCGTGAGCTTGTTGGGAAGACCCCGCACGGGCCGGCGCCGCTGGTCGAGCAGGCCGGTTTGACGAGCAAGCGTCTCTCCCCCGTCGATGACGCGCACCGCGAAGAGGGCCCCTGCCCGCGAACCGGATCCCTGCGTCTGGACGATCTCGGGCCGGACGCCGTAGATCTCCATGAGCTCTCGGGCGACCCGCCGAGCAAGCGCCTCCGAGTCGACCTCGGCCTCGACAGCGACGCGGTTGGCGATGGAGTGGAGGCCTCCGGCGAAGCGGAGCAGTGATGTCAACTCAGCGACCCGGGCGCTGGGAAGCGGATCCCGGACTGCGATGAGCTCTGCTTTGACATCGGCCGTCAGCGACACGGGGCTCCTTTCGAGGGTGCCGGCACGGCCGGCGGATGACGCTCTAGCCTACTCGGGCGCACCCCTCGAATTCTCGGCTGTCTCCTGGTTCGGCGCTACTCTCGGCCGAGGTCGCGGTGCTTCACACGCACGGCGACCCCTGCCTCGTCGGCCAGTCGCCGGGCGAGTTCTTCGACCACCACGACCGAGCGGTGCTTGCCTCCCGTGCAGCCGACAGCGACGACCGAATGCCGCTTGTTCTCCCGCTGATAGCCCTGCAGCACGGGCTGGAGGGCTGCGGCGTACGCATCCACAAACTCCCGGGCACCGGGCTGGGCGAGCACGTACTCACGCACCTGCGGGTCCTGCCCCGTGAAAGCACGAAGCGAGGGGTCCCAGTACGGATTGGGTAGAAACCGCATGTCGGCGACCATGTCGGCATCCGTCGGCAAACCGTATTTGAAGCCGAAGCTCATGATCGTGAGCATGTGGCGAGCTGCGCCCTCATCCGAGAAGAGCTCGAAGATCCGCGTCGCGAGTTGGTGCACGTTCAGCGAGGTCGTGTCCACAACGATGTCGGCGCGTTCCCGAATCTCCGAGAGCCGATCTCGCTCGGTGCGGATGCCGTCGATGAGAGTGCCTTCGCCCTGAAGGGGATGCGGGCGTCGCACGGCTTCGAATCGCCGCACGAGCACATCGTCTGAGGCGTCGAGGAAGACGATCCGCACGTTGCGGCGCGAGCGCAACTCCCCGACCTCGGCCGGAAGGGCGGTGAACAGGTCCCGGCCGCGAACGTCGACGACGGCGGCGACTTTCGGCAGCGCGGATGCCGCGATCTCGGACAACTCGAGCATCGGCTTGAGCATCTGCGGTGGCAGGTTGTCGACGACATACCAGCCGAGGTCTTCGAGGGCGTTTGCAGCAGTTGAGCGCCCGGCGCCGGACATTCCGGTCAGGATGAGCACATCACTCGTTGTGGCTGTCGTCTGGTCCATCGGGACCTCTCGTCCTGTGGTGGCGCGGTCTGCGGGCTCGTCAGGCACCGGGCCTCCCGAGCACGGCCAGCCTATCGACTCGCCAGGTGCGCGTGGATCGTGGCGGCAAGCTTCGGGCCGACGCCGGGAAGTTCCTGAATCTCCTCGGGCGTTGCGTTCTTGAGCGCGGTGACCGATCCGAAGTGGCGAAGCAACGCCCGGATACGGGCATCGCCGAGCCCGGGGATCTCGGCGAGCACGGTCTGGATGTCGCGCTTGCGCCTTCCTCGCTGCTTGGTGATAGCGAAGCGGTGGGCTTCGTCGCGCAACCGCTGCAGGAGGTACAGCGCCTCGCTGGTGCGCGGCAGGATCACCGGATAGTCCTCTCCGGGGAGCCACACCTCCTCGAGACGCTTGGCGATGCCGCACAGAGCGATCTCGGAATGGCCCGCGTCGGCTAGCGCCCGTGCCGCGGCGTTGACCTGTGGCTTGCCGCCGTCGACGACGAGCAGCTGTGGGCGGTAGGCGAAGCGGGGGCGGCTGCGGGCCGTCACGACGGTACCCTCGGCGGTCGGATCCGAGCTGACGGATGGCTCGGTCGCGGCATCCGTCTCGCCCGTCGCGGTTTCGGTGTCAGGCGCCGCATCCCGCTCGTCGTCGATATATGCAAGTCGGCGCATGAGCACTTGATAGAGCGAGTCGGTGTCGTCGGTGGTCTGCGCAACACCGAAGCTTCGGTACTGGTCCTTGCGTGGCAGCCCGTCTTCGAACACGACCATGGAGGCCACCACATTCGTGCCGCTGAGGTGCGAGACGTCATAGCACTCGATCCGCAGCGGCGCTTCGTCGAGACCCAGCGCCTCCTGCAGATCGGTCAGCGCCTGAGAACGCGCGACATAGTCGCTCGTGCGCCGTGTCTTGTGCAGCAGAAGCGCCTGTTGCGCGTTGAGCGCTGCGTTCTTCATGAGGTCGGCCTTCGCGCCGCGCTGCGCGATCTGAATCGTGACGTTTGTGCCACGCTTCTCGCGAAGCCAAGCCTCTAGTTCCGCGGCGTCGTCAGGAAGCGCGGGAACGAGCACCTGCTTGGGGATGTCGGCACGGCCCGAGGGACCGTAGGTCCGCTGCAGGATCTGGTCGACGAGCTCTCCCCCGCTGATGTCCAGTTCCTTCTCGATCGTCGTTGCCCGCACTCCACGCACGCGCCCGCCGCGGATGACGAAGTGCTGCACGGCGGCGGCGAGTTCGTCCTCCGCAATGCCGAACAGGTCGGCATCCGTGTCATCGGGCAGCACGAGCGCACTCTTGTTGAGCACCGCCTCGATGGCCTGGAGCCGGTCGCGAAAGACCGCTGCAGACTCGTAGTCCATCGCTGCTGACGCTTCCTTCATCCGGGCCGTCAGCTGCCGGGTGAAGCGCTGATCACCACCGGACATGAACGCGACGAAGTCGTCGACAATCGCGCGGTGCTCCTCGATCGTCACGCGGCCCGAGCACGGTCCGCCACAGCGGCCGATCTGGCCGGGGAAGCAGGGGCGACCGGTGGCCATCGCTCGCTTGTATGACGAGTCGCTGCAGGTGCGAATCGGGAACACCTTGATCATGAGGTCGATGACCTCATGCACCGCCCACACCTTGGGATACGGACCGAAGTACTTCGCGCCGCGGATCTTGTGGTTTCGCGTCACCATGACCCTCGGAGCTTCATCGGCGAGGGTCACTGCCATGTACGGATAGGACTTGTCATCCTTGTACCGCACGTTAAACGGCGGCGAGAACTCCTGGATCCACATGTACTCCAGTTGCAGTGCCTCGACGTCGCTGCCGACCACCGTCCACTCGACGCCGGTGGCCGTGGTGACCATCCGTCTGGTGCGCTCGTGGAGAGTGTGTAACGGCGCGAAGTAGTTCGAGAGCCTGGCCCGCAGGTTCTTCGCCTTGCCGACGTAAAGGATGCGGCCGGCGTCGTCGCGGAACCGATACACGCCCGGATTGGTCGGGATCTCCCCCGGCGCCGGCCGGTAGGCGAGCTGGGGGTGGGTGGCGCGGGCCACGCTCAACCCGCCTTGCGGGCCGCCGGCGCGTCGTGGGCGTCGAAAAGCTCGGCCAGGAACTGTCCGGTGTAGCTCTCGGGAACCGCCGCAACCTGCTCCGGCGTTCCGGTGGCGATGATCTCGCCGCCGCCCGAACCGCCTTCGGGGCCCAGATCGATGATCCAGTCGGCCGACTTGATCACATCGAGGTTGTGCTCGATCACGATCACCGTGTTGCCCTTGTCGACCAGGCCGTTCAGGACCTCCAGAAGGCGACGCACGTCTTCGAAGTGCAGGCCCGTGGTGGGCTCGTCGAGCACGTAGATGCTGCGTCCGTTGCTCCGCCGCTGCAGTTCGGTCGCGAGCTTCACGCGCTGCGCCTCACCACCGGACAGCGTGGTTGCTGACTGGCCGAGCCGCCCGTAGCCGAGGCCGACGTCGACCAGGGTCTTCATATACCGATGGATGGCCTGGATCGGCTCGAAGAACTCAGCTGCCTCGGCGATCGGCATCTCGAGGACCTCAGCGATGTTCTTGCCCTTGTAGTGAACCGCGAGCGTGTCGCGGTTGTAGCGCTTGCCGTGGCAGACCTCGCAGTCCACATAAACATCTGGCAAGAAGTTCATCTCGATCTTGATGGTGCCGTCGCCCGAGCACGCCTCGCAGCGTCCGCCCTTCACGTTGAAGCTGAAGCGGCCAGGCTGGTAGCCGCGCGCCTTGGCTTCCGGAGTCTCGCTGAAGAGGGTGCGGATACGGTCGAAGACACCGGTGTAGGTGGCCGGGTTCGAGCGCGGTGTGCGCCCGATCGGGGCCTGGTCGACGTGCACGACCTTGTCGAGGTTGTCGAGACCCGTGACGCGCGTGTGCTTGCCGGGCACCGTTCGTGCTCCGTTGAGCCTCGCGGCGAGCACCTGATACAGGATGTCGTTCACGAGCGAAGACTTGCCCGAACCGCTCACACCCGTCACCGCTGTGAGGACACCGAGCGGGAACTGGGCACTGACCTGCTTGAGGTTGTTCTCGCGGGCGCCGACGACTTCCAGCATCCGCTTCTTGTCGATCTTGCGGCGCTTGCGCGGCGTCGGGATGCTGCGGCGGCCAGCAAGGTAGTCGCCGGTGATCGAGTCGGAGTCGGCGAGGAGCTCGGCCAGGGGCCCGGAGTGCACAACGTGGCCACCGTCGACGCCGGCACGGGGACCGATGTCGACGATCCAGTCAGCGGCGTGGATCGTTTCTTCGTCGTGTTCGACGACGATGAGCGTGTTACCGAGGCCCTTGAGCTTCAGGAGCGTCTCGATGAGGCGACGGTTGTCGCGCTGATGCAGGCCGATCGACGGTTCGTCGAGCACGTAGAGCACGCCGGTCAGTCCCGATCCGATCTGGGTAGCGAGACGGATGCGTTGCGCCTCGCCGCCCGAGAGCGAACCGGCCGAACGGCTGAGGTTCAGATAGTTCAGCCCGACCTGGATAAGGAACTCCAGGCGCGCGCGGATCTCGCGGAGCACCGCGGCGGCGATCATCGCCTCACGCTCGGTGAGTTCAAGATTCGCGAAGTACTGCTGCGCGTCAGCAAGGCTCAGGCGTGAGGCATCCGCGATCGAGTGCCCGTGCACCAGAACTGCGAGCACCTCGGGCTTGAGGCGGTCGCCATTGCAGGCGGGGCACGGCACTTCGCGCAGGTACTCCGACCAGCGCTGGCGCTGCGTGTCTGACTCGGCCTGCACGTACTGGCGCTCGATGTAGGGCACGACGCCCTCGAACCCGGACGTGTACCGCATCTCACGGCCGTAGCGGTTCTTCCACTTGACGTTGACCTTGAAGTTCTCGCCGTGCAGGACCGCGTTCTGAACCTCGGCCGTCAGGTCCCGCCAGGGGGTGTCCAGCGAAAAATCGAGGTCATCAGACAGGCCTTCGAGGAGGCGCTCGTAGTACTGGAACAGCCCCTTGCCCTGCGTCGTCCACGGGATGAGGACGCCCTCGCGGATCGAAAGCTCGGGGTCGCCCAGCATGAGCTCGACATCCACTGACATCCGTGTACCGAGGCCAGAACACGTCGGGCAGGCGCCGAACGGGGCGTTGAATGAGAACGTCCGCGGCTCGATCTCGGTCAGCTGCAACGGGTGACCGTTCGGGCACGAGAGCTTCTCGCTGAACGACTGCCACGCGTCGTCGCCCTCCTCGTCGACGAAGTTGACCTGCATGATGCCGCCGGCAAGGCCGAGCGCGGTCTCGACCGAGTCCGTGACGCGGCTGAGGATGTCGGGGCCAGCGACGAGGCGGTCGACGACTACCGCGATGTCGTGCTTGTAGCTCTTCTTGAGGGTGGGGGGCTCGGCAAGCTGGATGAGGTCGCCGTCGACCACGGCACGGGCGTAGCCCTTCGCAGAGAGCTCTTTGAACAGGTCGACGAACTCCCCCTTTTTCTGGCTCACCACGGGCGCGACGATCTGGTATCGCGTGCGCTCGGGCAGCTCCATGAGCTGGTCGGCGATCTGCTGGACGGTTTGGCGCTGGATCTGCGCACCGCACTCGGGGCAGTGCGGGACCCCGATACGCGCCCACAGCAGACGCATGTAGTCGTGGATCTCGGTGATCGTGCCGACCGTCGAACGCGGGTTGCGGTTGGTGGACTTCTGATCGATCGAGACGGCGGGGCTGAGCCCCTCGATGAAATCGACGTCAGGCCGGTCGACCTGACCCAGGAACTGGCGCGCGTAGGAGCTCAGCGACTCGATATAGCGACGTTGCCCCTCGGCGAAGATCGTGTCGAACGCAAGGCTCGATTTTCCGGACCCCGACAGCCCCGTGAACACGACCAGTGAGTCGCGCGGGATGTCGAGATCGACGTCCTTGAGGTTATGGACGCGGGCGCCGCGAACACTCAGTGTTCCACTGCTGTGGGCATGCGAAGAGACGGAGACGATGGGCACCCGTCAAGTGTAGGTGTGGCCTCCGACATCGGCTCCGGAGTGCGCTTCCGGCGTACCGAACGCCCGGTTCGTGAGTTGGACCCGTCAGGGGCAGTGCATGAGGGGCTTGTCGCCGGAACGATCGAACGTGTGGCGATTCATGGGCTGATGGCACAGCGGGCACGCGCGCTCGGCGCGCTCCTGTGCGGACGGTTCCGGCTCGAGCCGACTCACCTGCGCGGGTCCCGCGACGCGGATGAGGTTCGTGTTGAACCAGGTGTACCAGCCGCCTGCATCGCGCACCCGCTCACGGAGCGGTCGCTTAGGCACCTCATTCGTTCGTGTCACGATTATTAGTGTACTAACTAATTGATAGACTGGCCACATGTCCGACGAGGAAGATCTGCTGAAGCTCGACAACCAGGTGTGCTTCGCGCTGGTGACGGCAGCGCGGAACGTCGTGTCGATCTACCGACCGATCCTCGAGCCGCTCGGGCTGACGCATCCGCAGTACCTCGTGATGCTCGCGCTGTGGGAGCAATCACCCAGATCACTGGGCGAGCTCGCCGAGGAACTCGCTATGGAGCCCGCAACCCTCTCCCCCCTCGTCAAGCGGCTCGAAGGCCAGGGTCGCGTGACACGCACCCGGCGGCCAGAGGACGAGCGCGTTCTCGACATCGGCTTGACCCCTGAGGGACAGGCTTTACGCGAGCAGGCACTCGAGGTGCCACGACGCATCATGGCGGTGACGGGACTGGGGGTCGAACAGCTCAAAGAGCTGCGTGACGGTTTGCAGCCGTTCGCTGGCAGGATGCCGCACCTCGCTGGCTGAGGCATCCGCCCCGACCCGGCGGGGCCAGGATGCCGCACCGATCCGGACGGTCGCAACGGCGCGCAATCTCCCCGACACGCCGAGAACTCAACCCCCGACCTCGGCGCGTCGCCCCAAGCATGCGCCGTTGCGACAGGCCAGCGGGTCGATCGGTCGGCGGCTGAGGGCCAGCGGATGCGCTGGACGAGTTGCACTGGATGCCCGTCGGGGTCTTCGACGAAGGTGACCCGGAGTGCACCGCCAAGAAACTCATGTGGGTCGCCCGGGTTGAGACCTCCGGATGCGAGCGCCAGGGCGCGGGCGGCGTCGAGATCGTCAGTCCAGAGGTGATGACGGCGCGATGCCCCGTCGTGACCGGCTCGATCCCGTGCGCTCCGCTGCCGGCCCTGGCAGCGCGAGGCCGAGCGAGAAGCCACCCAGCAGCATCTCGATCTTCACCGGAGGATCGCCGCCGCCGCGAAAGGTCTCGACGAAACCGAACGCGCCATAGAACCGCGCGGCGCGCTCGCAGTCGGCGACGAAGAGGATCACCTGCGGGTCGGTGAACATCATGGTCCGATCGTGACATGGCCTCGGTCATCGAGCGGCCAGCCCGGGTTGTGTGCGACCTCCCACGGATGCCCATCGGGATCGATAAAGACACCCGAGTAGCCTCCCCACGGTGTGGGAGCCCCGGATCGACCGATGCGAGCGCCCGCGGCATCCGCGGCGACCAGAACGGCATCGACCTCGGCGGGCGACCGCACGTTGTGGGCGAGAGTTACGCCGCCCCATCCGCCGCTGTCGTCGACCATCGAGTCCGCAGCGAGTTCGGCGCGGCTCCAAAGCGCGAACGCGAAGCCGTCGAGCTGGTAGAAGGCCACGACGCCGGGAACCGAACCCGGATGCGGTTCCCACCCCAGCCCGCGGTAGAACGCGATGGCACGCTCGAGGTCGGTGACGCCGAGGGTGATAAGGCTCAGGCGCTGTTCCATGTGTCCTCCGCTATGCGTGGCCGGCGCGTTCCATGGCCCGCAGTTCCTTCTTCAGGTCCTGCAGTTCATCGCGCAGGCGTGCGGCAAGCTCGAACTTCAGCTCCCCGGCCGCGGCGAGCATCTGGTCGGAGAGATCTCCGATCATCGCCTCGAGCTGCGTCGCACCCTCGGCTGCGATCCCCTCGCGGCGCAGGTTCGGCGTGGGGCTCTTGCCCTTGCCGTTCTTGGATGCCGCGGCATCCTTGCGGTTCAGCATCGCCTTCGTGTCGGCGCCCTCTCGAATCAGGGCATCGGTGATGTCGGCGATCTTCTTGCGCAGCGGCTGCGGGTCGATGCCGTGTTCCTTGTTGTAGGCAACCTGCTTCTCGCGACGACGGTCGGTCTCGTCGATCGCCGCGCGCATCGAGTCGGTGATCGTGTCGGCGTACATGTGCACCTGCCCCGACACGTTTCGGGCAGCCCGACCGATCGTCTGAATGAGGGAGGTTCCCGACCGCAGGAACCCTTCTTTGTCGGCATCCAGGATCGACACGAGCGACACCTCCGGAAGGTCCAGGCCTTCACGAAGGAGATTGATGCCGACCAGGACGTCGTAGACGCCGGCGCGCAGCCCACTGAGCAGCTCGACGCGGCGAAGGGTGTCGACATCCGAGTGGAGGTAGCGCACCCGCACGCCGTGCTCGCCGAGGAAGTCGGTGAGTTCCTCGGCCATCTTCTTCGTGAGGGTCGTCACGAGCACGCGCTCGTCACGCTCGACACGAATGCGGATCTCCTCGAGCAAGTCGTCGATCTGGCCCTTCGACGGCTTGACCACGATCTCGGGGTCCACGAGCCCGGTGGGGCGGATGATCTGCTCGACGACACCGTCAGCGATCCCCATCTCGTACCGCCCGGGAGTGGCGGATAGGTAGACGGTCTGCCCGACCCGGTTCTTGAACTCGTCGAAGCGCAGCGGCCGGTTATCGAGCGCTGACGGCAGGCGGAAGCCGTGATCCACGAGGGTGCGCTTGCGTGAGGCATCCCCCTCGTACATTGCCCCGATCTGCGGCACGGTGACGTGCGACTCGTCGATCACGAGGAGGAAGTCGTCGGGAAAGAAGTCGAGCAGGGTATGAGGCGGCTCCCCCGGCTGGCGACCGTCGAGGTGCCGTGAATAGTTCTCGATGCCCGAGCAGAAGCCCAGCTGCTGCAGCATCTCGAGGTCGAAGGTGGTGCGCATCCGCAGGCGCTGGGCCTCGAGCAGCTTCTGCTGGGACTCGAGTTCCTTCAGCCGTGACGCGAGCTCAACTTCGATCGTGCCGATCGCACGCTGCACGGTCTCGGTTCCTGCCACATAGTGCGAGGCGGGAAAGATCGGCACCGAATCCATCTTCTGGATGACATCGCCCGTGAGCGGATGCAGCAGGTACAGCGCCTCGATCTCATCGCCGAACAACTCGATGCGGATCGCGTATTCCTCATAGACCGGGATGATCTCGATCGTGTCGCCGCGGACCCGGAAGTTGCCGCGCGAAAAGTCGACGTCGTTGCGGTTGTACTGCATCGCGATGAACTTGCGGATGAGGGCGTCGCGGTC
>NZ_JASBSF010000268.1 GCF_030149085.1 Microbacterium sp.
GCCGGTTCCTGCCCATGTGCGATCGGGATGTCGGTCAGCGCGAGATCGCTCACCCTGTCGAGGTGGAAGGTCCGCATCGCCTCGCGCAGATGACACCATCCCTGGAGGTACCACTGCCCCTGAGCGATCAGGACCTTCACCGGGTCGACAGTCCTGGTTGTCGGAGGACGTTCGGGGGTCTTGTAGGTGAAGCTCACCGCGACGCGCCGACCCAAAGCATCCGTCACCAGCCGCCTGACGGCATCCACCGGCTCTGAGGCCACGACCACGGCCGCGGGGGTCCGAGAGGCGCCGCGTCCGAGCTTGGACAGCAACCCGGCGTACAACTGCGAGTCCCCGACGCCGGGGATCGTGGCGGCAAGCTGGAGACCCGCGAGCAGAGCCGCAGCCTCCCGCGCCGTGAGGCGAGGCGCGCGCTCAAGGCCCACCGAGTTCGTGATGACGATGAGGTCGCGTTCCTCGAGGAGGTCCCAGTCGATGTCGAACAACTCGTTCGCCATCTGCCAGTAGCCGGAGTCACCCGGCAGGCCGATGACGGTGAGCCCCCGCACCATGGCGCGCATCTGGTCGGCCGTGACGTCGAATTCGTCTGCAGCCTCCGCGACAGACACTTCTCCCTTGGAGATCAGGTACGGAACCAGCTGCAACAGCAACGCCGCACGGTCGGTCGCCACAGATGCCCCGCTCATTGTGCTGCCCCGATGTGCGCGTCGCGCACGGCTCGAAGCCTGCGAACAACCTCAGACCTGACCTCATCCGGTTCGACGACACGGACTTCCGGTCCGTACGACGCCAACTCATCGGCGAAAACGTGAAGGTCAACGTAGGGCACCCAGTACCCCTGGGCCGCGGGCTCGGCTCGACGCGACAAACGCAGCCAGGCTTCGGTGCCGGGATCGATCTCCAGGAGCGCCCGCTGCCGTGCCGCGAGTTCTCGCAAACCTTCGAGAGCTCGCTCGCCCGCGCCCTCGCGCAGTGCTGGATCTCCGGCAGTGCGAGTGATCACCACATCGTCGATGATCCGCGTGAGCAGGAAGGTGCGCGGCGCGTCCAGGTCGAGATCCAGGCCGTACACGTGCCACCGAGCCTCGAACTCGACGAGCGCGAGCGGCTGGAGTCGCCGCACTCGCGGCGCGGCGCTTCCCGGCCGCATATAGCGAAAGCTCACGATGCGCGAGTCCTCGATCGCCCGCTGCAGCGGCGCAAACGACGGTTCGCGCAGACTGATCCGCGGCGAGTACCCGAGGATCGGGTCCTCGACCGGAATGCCAAGCGCCCGGATCTTGCGTAATCCGCTGCGCGCATCAGCCGACAGAGAGCTCTCGCTCCACACGCCCCCCGCGAGGTTCAGCAGGGCCAGCTCGGCGGGGGTGAACTCGATGTCCGCGGGCAGCTCATACTCTGCGGTGGGAACACGGTAGCGGGCCTCGCGCAGGTCGTCGGGGTCCGCACGGTCACCGATCGTCTCGATCGGGACCCCGAGGCCACGCAGACTCTCTTTATCGCGCTCGAACATCTTCTCGAGAGCGTCCTTCGATGTCCCGGCCTCGGACTGTTCGCGGTAGCCCGACACTGACGAGAGGATCGTGTCCTTCGTGATGCCCTGTTCGGTGGCCATCAGGGCAACCACGAGGTTCACCAACCGCTCCTCGGGCGGGATGCGCGCAGTTGACTTCGAGGACACGACCCTCATCCTAGGTGCGCAGCGCGCGGCATCCACCCATGCCGAGGGTGATTTGGACTACGAAGCGGGTTGCGGATCCAGGCCAAGGATGTCGATCACGAAGACGAGCGTTGCTCCGCCGGGAATCGCACCCTGACCCGCGTCGCCGTAGCCCTGATCGGGCGGCACGACGACGAGCACCTGCGAGCCGACAGTCTGTCCCTCAAGGGCGGCGGCAAAGCCCGGAACGACCGAGTTCAGATCGAACGAGACCGGGTCGCCGTCCCAGCTCGTGTCGAAGACCTCGCGCGTGTCCCACAGCAGGCCCGTGTAATGGGCGCGGACGGGTTGGTCACCGGTGACGACCTCGCCATCACCCTTCTTGATGGTCTGGATCGAGAGTTCAGTCGGTGCGGGAGCGTCAGGAATGATGACCCCGGGTCGCCCGTTCGGGGCGCGGACAACAGAGGGAAGGCCGTTGCTGTCGGTGAACTGGTCCGCGCCATCCGCCTTCGGCAGATAGACCTTCCGCACGTCCACAACGGCCACGGCGGAACTGCCGTCCTCGAGCCCGATCTGCGTCGCAGCCGCCGGATTGATGGCATCGGATGGGAGCGCGATGACAACGCGGTCCCCCTCCTGCGCGCACTGCAGTGATTCCTGGAGGCCGGGCAGCGTGTCGATCCACCGCGACATTGAGAAGACGCTCGAGAGCGTCTCGTCGTAGGACGTGGCGACAGCCGGCTCGCCGGTCTTTCCGTCCAGGACCACCATGTCGAGCACGACCATCTGGTTGGGCGTGGTGATCGGCGTGCCCTCGCCCTCGGTGAGGTCGGCCCATGCCAGCTCATCCACCTGGAACGGCGTGTACACCTCGACGTCGGGGGCCGCGCCGAACTCCCCGGTGACGCTGACGAGATCGGTCACGGCGGGATCGGTGTCGGTGACCCGCGCACACCCGTCAGACGGGCTTGCCGAGCAGCCGACGAGCGCGGCAGCTGTCAGTCCGAGGATCGCGAGGAAGGCGGGTGTCTTTCGCACCGGATCAGTCTAGGCGGTCGGGCTCTGCCGTTTCGGCAGCCGTCGCAGGGGCCGCGCCGGCAGCAGCGTGGCGGGCACCGTCGGCAGCGCGTTGGGCCTCGCGAACTCGCTTCCGCAGGTTCTTGTCGGTGATCTGACGGTCTCCCACGGCGCCGGGAGTCCACAGTTCGACATCCTCGTCGCCGTAGCTGCTCTTGGAGGCTCGCCGCTTCTGCTCGGGTGCGACAGCGCCCGGCGCAAGGCGGCGCGCCCACAGCAGAAAGCCCGTGTGAGCGACCATTCGGTGATCGGGGCGCACGGCGAGACCCTCGACGTGCCAGCCGCGAACCATCGTCTCGTTCGCGTCGGGTTCGGTGAACAGACCGGTGTTGCGGATGTATTCGGCTACGCGACTGAGCTGTGTCGCGGTCGCGATGTAGCACAGGACCACCCCGCCCGGGGTCAGCGCCTCGGCTACCGCGTCGATGCACTCCCAGGGCGCGAGCATGTCCAGGATGACGCGGTCGACCGTTCCCGGTTCGACAGCCGTCGGAAGCTCGGTCGCAAGGTCGCCGACGCGCACCTCCCAGGATGCCGGGCGGTGACCGAGGAACGTCTCGACGTTGGCCTGCGCGACCTCGGCAAACTCCGGGCGTCTTTCGAACGAGACGAGACGGCCAGCGTCACCGATCGCGCGCAGCAGCCAGAGGGAGAGCGCGCCGGAGCCCACGCCCGCTTCCACCACAACAGCTCCCGGGAACACGTCAGCCTCGGAGAGGATCTGCGCGGCATCCTTCGGATACACGATCGCTGCCCCCCGCGGCATCGACATGACGAAGTCACGCAGCAGCGGGCGAAGTGCCAGATACTCGTGACCGGCGCTATTGACCACGACCGACCCGTCGGGGATGCCGATCAGGGTCGCGTGCGGCAGCACGCCATGGTGTGTGTGTAGTTCCCCGCCTTCGCGAAGCGTGATGGTGTGAAGCCGGTTCTTCGGGCCGGTCAGCTGGACGCGATCACCGACCCGGAAGGGACCTGACAGACGGGGTGTCGTGCTCATGCAGCGCCGACCTTTCGATGTGCCCGGTGAAGCTCACCGAGGTCGGAGGCACTCACGCCGTGAAGCGTGGGCCACACCGCGTGGGCACCCGCTCCCTCGAGCGAGACCATGGCTGGAACGCCCAGGACGACCGATCCCGCCGCCACCGCAGAGCGCAACCCGTTCGGCGAATCCTCAATGGCCAGGGTGTCGACGGGGTCTACGCCGAGCGACGTGCACGCCTGAAGATACGGATCCGGATACGGCTTCGGACGAGTGACGTCATCGCCCGCGACCACGATGTCGAAGGCGTCGAAGTCGATGAGCTCGGCAATGTGGGTTGCCATCCGTCGCATGGACATCGTCACCAGGGCG
This sequence comes from Microbacterium sp., assembly GCF_030149085.1. Taxonomy (GTDB): domain Bacteria; phylum Actinomycetota; class Actinomycetes; order Actinomycetales; family Microbacteriaceae; genus Microbacterium. The sequence goes on from NZ_JASBSF010000268.1 coordinate 4,101, forward strand.
GTCTTCACACCGGCATCCTTGAGGTCGGCAAGAAGTTCTTTCGCGCCCGGACGGAACGGCACACCGTCCCGAGAGATGCTGTGCATCACCTCGGTGGTGAGGTGATCGATGATGTCGTGGGTCGACATTCGCACTCCCTCCCCCTGCAGGATCCGTGCGGAATCCTCCAGAGCGAGCCCGACCAGCGACAACGCCTTCTCGTGGGTCCAGGTGCCACCGTAGCTTTCGACGAGCGGCGTCTCTGCCGCGATCCAGTACGGTTCCGTGTCGACGAGCGTGCCGTCCATGTCCCAGAGCACAGCGGAGAGGGCGGATGGTGCAGTCACCGAACCATGCTACCGACGGCCCCACTGGCGATCGCCCACGCCCGGGTCCCCACGACCTCGCCGTTTCTCGCACCCGGCTGACGGCAGCGTCCTATTCTGGTTGGATCGCCACCTGAGGAGGTCACGTGGAGGGACTGGGACGCAGGGTTCTCGTCGCCGCATTCGACGGCTGGAACGACGCGGGTGAGGCAGCGTCCTCGGCCGTCGCTCATCTGCGCGACTCCGGCGGCTACGAAACTGTCTACTCGGTCGACCCCGAACTGTACTTCGACTACCAGTACACGCGTCCGCAGATTCGTACGACGGCGGATGGGGCGCGGGAGCTGACGTGGCCCGAGACAACCATCCTCAGGCCGACCCGAGCAACACGGGGCACGCAACTCTGGCTCCTCACGGGAGTCGAGCCTGCGCGAGCCTGGCAGGCTTTCGCCTCCGAACTGGTCGATGTTGCCCTGCGCGAAGACATCACCGGCTTTGTGTCGATGGGGTCGATGATGTCGGATGTTCCGCACACGCGCCCGATCTCCGTTTTCGCAGGCAGCGAGAGCGAGCCGGTGAGGGCAGCCCTCGGACTTGAGCGCAGCTCGTACGAGGGACCCGTCGGCATCCTCAGCGTGATCTCGCACGTCGCCACAGCCGCTGGCATCCCGTCAGCGCAGTTGTGGGCAAGCGTGCCGCACTACGTCGCCGGCCACACTCCGTCGCCTAAGGCGAGCCTGGCCCTGCTCGATCGGCTCGAAGACATCACCGGCGCGAAGGTGGATCGGGGTGACTTGCCGGCGCAGGCACGCACCTGGGAAGCCTCGATCGATGCGGCGGCAGCCGATGACGAAGAGATGACGGAGTACATCCACCAGCTCGAGCGCACCCGAGACACCTGGGACTCACCGGAGGCATCCGGCGACGCGATCGCGCAGGAGTTCGAGAAGTACCTGCGTCGCCGCGGCGATGGACCCGGTCGGGGTGGACGCGACGAGCCCCGCAAACCCTGACGCCTCTCAGCTGGGGTCGCCGACTCAGTAGGGCTGGATGACACCCATGCTCAGCAGCACGAGCAGCGCCGCACCGAGAGCTACCCGGTAGACCACGAACGGCATAAAGCTGCGCTTGGAGATCCAGCTCATGAAGAACGCGATGACACCGAGTGCGACGACGAATGCCACACCGGTGGCAGCGGCGGTCTCGATCGGGGTGAACGGCCCCTGCTCGTCCCAGCTCTTGGCGACCTGATAGAAGCCGCTTCCGAAGACCGCGGGAATCGCCAGGAGGAACGCGTAGCGGGCTGCCGCCGCGCGCTCATAGCCGAGGAACAGTCCCGCCGTTATCGTGCCGCCCGAACGCGAGACCCCGGGAATCAGCGCAAGGGCCTGCGCGAACCCGAAGATGATGCCATGCCCCAGGGTGAGCTGGTCGAGCTTTCGACGCTTCGCACCCACGAGGTCGGCGATTCCCAGCAGCACACCGAAGAAGATCAGCATCCCCGCAACCAGCCACAGGGATCGCAGGGTTGTCTCGATCTGATCCTGGAAGAGCAGACCGAGCACGACGATCGGCACCGATCCGATGATGATCAGCCACCCCATGCGGGCGTCCGGGTCGTTCTGCGGCACCTTGCGCACGAGAGCGAGTGACCAACGCGACACGATCCGAACGATGTCGCGCCAGAAGAACACGACGACTGCGGCCTCGGTACCGATCTGGGTGATCGCCGTGAACGCTGCTCCAGGGTCCTGCGCACTGGGCAGAAACTCTCCCAGGATGCGCAGGTGAGCGCTCGATGAGACCGGTAGGAACTCGGTGAGTCCCTGCACAAGGCCGAGGATGATTGCTTCCAGCAGCATGGATGCCTTCCGGATCAGTACGACAGCAGCAGATCGGTCAACACCCACTGACCGAAGACAAGCGCGTCGAGCGGGACCCGCTCATCAACGCCGTGGAACATACCGGTGAAGTCAAGGTCGGCAGGCAACCGCAGCGGCGCGAACCCGTAGCCGCGGATGCCGAGCTCGGCCAAGGCCTTGTTGTCGGTGCCGCCGCTCATCAGGTACGGGAGGACCGGAACACCCGGATCGTGTCGCCCGAGCGCAGCGACCATGGCATCCACCAGTTCGCCCTCGAAGGGCACCTCGAGACCGATGTCGCGGTGGACGACCTCGATCTCGATGTCTGGCCCGACGATGTCCTGAATGGCGCGAAGGGCGCCGTCTTCTCCATCCGGAAGCGTCCGCACGTCGATCAGCGCCTCGGCGCGATCGGGAATGACGTTGTGCTTGTATCCGGCGGTGAGCGCCGTCGGGTTGCTGGTCGTACGGATGGTCGAGCGCAGGAATCGCGAAGCCGGTCCGGCTGCGGCGGCTACGGCATCCGGGTCATCGGAGGGCTGCCCGGTGAGTTCGGCGATCCGCTGCGTCAGCCGCTCCGTCGTCGCGGTTAGCTCCACCGGCCATGCCGTGCGCCCCAGCGCAGCGACGGCCTCGGCGAGGCGGGTGACGGCGTTGTCTTCGTGGAATGCGCTGCCGTGTGCCGCCCGGCCTCGGGCGACGAGGCGAATCCAGACGAGGGCCTTCTCCCCCACCTGAAGGAGGTAGGCGCGTCGTCCAGCGAGGTCGATCGAGTAGCCGCCGACCTCGCTGATGGCTTCGGTCGCGCCAGCGAACCATTCAGGGCGGTCACGGACAACGAGCGCCGAGCCTTCACCGCCCCCGTTCTCTTCGTCGGCGAAGAAGGTCACCACGAGGTCCCGGGCTGGCCGGCGTCCGCTGCGCAGGATGTCGGCAACGGAGGTCAGGATCATGGCGTCCATGTCCTTCATGTCGACCGCACCGCGTCCCCACAGCATGCCGTCGCGAATCTCTCCTGCAAACGGATCGACCGACCAGTCCTCCGCCACCGCTGGCACGACGTCAAGATGGCCGTGCACCACAAGTGCGGGCTTACCGCGGTCGACACCCGGGATTCGCACGCCGACGTTCGTTCGCCGTTCAATCGGCTCGTAGATCTCGGGCGTCAGATCGAGTTTGCGAAGATAGTCGGCCACGTATTCCGCCGCTTCCCGTTCGCCCCGGGCATGTCCGCCACCCCAATTCGTGGTGTCGAAACGGATGAGGTCCCGGGCGACGACGACGACTTCGGGAAGCTCGGACTCGGTATGTGACACGGCCACAAACCTACCGCGCTCAGACGACGCGAATGTTTCGGGTCGAGACCCCGAGCGATTATCGGCGGCGCCGTTGTCGTGATAATGTCGATCTTCGGTTGCAAGACCGAAACCACTCTGCGCGGGTGGCGGAATAGGTAGACGCGCTAGCTTGAGGTGCTAGTGCC
>NZ_JASBSF010000284.1 GCF_030149085.1 Microbacterium sp.
CGATCTCGCACCCGGGCGTCGCCCCGACGAGTCTGCTGGCAGCTCGTCCTGAGATCGGCAGGGCGGAAGACACGCGCGACATCCGGCTCGTGCGACGGATGTCGCGGCTGGGCCTTGCCGGCACGCCGGAGTCTGCCGCGCTGCCGGCGCTCATGGCTGCGACGACCGGCGAGGGCGGTGAGTTCTTTGGGCCGCAGGGCCTCGGGCAGGTCGGCGGCCGGCCCGGGCAGCAGACGCTCTGGAAGCCCCTGCGCAGCGAGACGGATGCCGCGCGCCTCTGGGATGCGTCCGAAGAGCTCACGCGCGTGAGGTTTGCAACCGCGGCGGCGTGACGCCGGCTGTCGGTACGGCGTTTCGCCTCGCTTCGCTCGCTCAACGCCCGAGGTGGCGGGTTCGCTTGCCGCAAACTGTGCGGACGCGGCCGTGGGCGCGGCGTGTTGCGGCAAAGGAACTGTGGGCCGCGGATGCCGGGCGGTTTCGTTTGCCGCAAAGTGTACGACGGGGGCGGTGGGTGCGGCGTGTTGCGGCAATCGAACTGCGGTGATGGATGCCGGTGCCGGTGACCGCGCATCGCTAGTGTTATCGCGTGACCGACGCTGCAGCATCCGTGCCCGCCGCCCCCGCCGCACCGGCCCGCCCGAAGCTCGTGCTGACGGCGCTGATTCTCGGCGCGCTGGTGTGCAACATCAACCTCGCAGCGGCGAACATCGCGCTCCCCGATATCGGTGACGCGTTCGGGGCCGGGCAGACGGCGCTGAATCTCGTCGCCGTCGGCTGCTCGCTGGGCCTCGCGATGTCGGTGCTCTATCTCGGCGCCGTCGCCGACCGCTATGGGCGTAAGCAGCTGCTGGTCATCGGCCTCGGGCTGACGGTCATCATCAGCTTCTTCGCGGCCTTCGCGGCATCCATCGAGATGCTCGTCGTCGCGCGCATCTTCACCGGTATCGCCGCGGGCATGGCCTACCCAGTGACCCTCTCGCTCATCACGGCGCTGTGGGGACCTGGTAAGCAGCGAACCCTCGCGATCGCCCTTTGGTCGGCGGTCAGTGCCACCTCAACCGTGATCGGATCGGTGCTTGCCGGCATCCTGCTGCTGTGGTTCTGGTGGGGAGCGGCGTTCTTGCTCGCGGTGCCGTTCGCGATCGCAGGCTTCATCCTCGTGTGGTTGTTCGTCCCATCGCACGTCGCCGAGAACCACGACAAGGTTGACCACCTCGGTGGCGTGATTTCGGTGTTCATGATCGGGTCGATCGTCCTCGGCCTGTCGACCGTTTTTGTGCCGACCACGCGCACGTTCGGCGTCATCCTGCTGATCTCGGCGGTGGTGTTGATCGCCCTGTTCGCGTGGCGCCAGCTGACCGCAACGAGCCCGCTCTATGACCTGAAGGTCGCCCGACGCCGAATGTTCTGGGCACCCGCAACAGGCGGTTTGATCGTGTTCGGCTCGCTCATGGGCGCGATGTTCGTGGGCCAGCAGTTCCAGCAGAACATCCTCGGATACTCAACCCTCGAGGCATCCCTCTCGATCGTTCCCGCCGGTATCGGCCTGCTGCTGGTTGCCCCGCAGTCGGCCAAGCTCGTCATCACCCGTGGGTCGCGCTTCACGATGATGCTCGGATACCTGTTTGTGCTGCTCGGCTTCATCATGGCGCTGTTCTGGAACGAGACGACACCGTTCTGGTACGTCTCGCTCGGCTACATGGTGATCGGTATCGGGGCCGGGTTCGCGATGACACCGGCATCCCGCGCCATCACCGAATCGACTCCGGTCCGCCGCGTCGGGATGGCATCTGCCACCGCCGACCTGCAGCGCGACCTCGGCGGATCCGTGATGCAGGGTGTGCTCGGCGCCATCCTCGCCGCCGGCTTCGCTCACGCGTTCGGCAAGCTCATTTCTGAGTCGTCCGAAGCCTCGAGCATCAGCGATCAGGTCACCGCGGCGCTGCAGGCCTCGTACGCGTCGGCGCTGCACGTGGCCGACCAGTACCCGCAATACAAGGACCAGATCATCCAGGCCGCGCAGCAGTCGCTCGAGACCGGCGCGATCGCCGCCTACGCCGTCGGAGCCGTCGCCATCGCGATCGGCGCCGCGGTCGTGTGGATCTTCCTGCCCAAGAAGTCCAAGGAACTCGAACTCGTCGCGTCCTACGAGAAGGCTGACGCCGACAAGGCCTGAGTGTCGTGGGGACGCGAACTCCGCAGTTTCGCGCGTACCTCGTAGTACCGGTGGCACAACCTGCGAACTTCGCGCCATTCTGCGAACGTGGGTCGTGCCGGGGTCGGCACGCGACACACCCTGCCGCGGACGAGACACCGCGCGCGGGCCGAGACACCGCTCCTCGCGCAGTGCGTCACCGGGCGCACGGTGTCTCGCGCAGCGCGGGGTGTCTCGCGGCGCACCGAGTGCGCTACGTGGGCACGGATGCTGCGCGGCGCTCGCGTGTACGTCAGGCGCCGACGTACTCGGCGAGGTGCTGGCCTGTCAGCGTCGGGCGGGCCTTCACGAGATCGGCGGGGGTGCCTTCGAACACGACTCGGCCGCCGTCGTGGCCCGCGCCCGGGCCGAGGTCGATGATCCAGTCGGCGTGAGCCATCACCGCCTGGTGGTGTTCGATCACGATGACCGACACACCCGAATCAACGAGCCGGTCGAGCAGGGCGAGCAGGTTCTCGACATCCGCGAGGTGCAGGCCCGTCGTGGGCTCGTCCAGCACGTAGACACTGCCCTTCTCGCCCATCTGCACGGCAAGCTTCAGCCGTTGCCGCTCACCGCCTGAGAGCGTCGGCAGGGGCTGGCCGATCCGGATGTAGCCGAGTCCGACATCCACCATTCGCCCGAGGACCGCCGCAGCCGCCGGTACCTTTGCCTCACCCGAACCGAAGAACTCGAGAGCCTCGGATGCCGACATGTCGAGCACCTCGACGATGGTTCGGCCTCCGAGACGGTACTCCAGCACGGTCTCGGCGAACCCCTTGCCATCGCAGACATCGCACGGCGATTCGACCTGCTCCATCGGGCCGAGTTGCGTCACGATCACTCCCGACCCGCCGCAGACCGCGCACGCGCCCTCGGAGTTGGCGCTGAAGAGCGCCGGCTTGACCCCGTTCGCCTTCGCGAAGGCCTTGCGGATCGGGTCCAGCATCCCCGTGTACGTGCCGGGGCTCGACCGGCGCGACCCCTTGATCGCGCTCTGATCGATCGCGACGACACCCTCGAGACCCGCGACGGATCCGTGGATGAGTGAGCTCTTGCCTGACCCGGCGACTCCGGTCACGGCGACGAGCACCCCCAGCGGGATGTCGACATCCACGTCCTGCAGGTTGTGGGAGCTCGCTCCGCGGACCTCGATCGCGCCCGCCGGCTTCCGAACGGACGCCTTGAGCCGCGCCCGGTCATCCAGATGCCGGCCGGTCAGCGTGCCCGACGCTCGCAGATCCTCGACCGTGCCCTCGAACATGATCTCGCCACCACCGGAGCCCGCACCGGGGCCGAGATCCACGACGTGATCGGCAATCGCGATGGTCTCGGGTTTGTGTTCGACCACGAGCACCGTGTTGCCCTTATCGCGCAACTGCTCGAGCAGCCGATTCATGCGTTGGATGTCGTGCGGATGCAGCCCCACGGTCGGCTCGTCGAACACGTAGGTCACATCGGTCAGTGCCGAACCCAGGTGCCGAATCATCTTCGTGCGCTGCGCCTCGCCGCCCGAGAGCGTGCCCGATGCGCGATCGAGCGACAGGTAGCCCAGGCCGATGTCGACGAACGAGTCGAACAGAGCGCCGAGGCTGCGCAGCAGGGGAGTGGCGCTCGGTTCGTCGAGGCTCTTCACCCATGCGGCGAGATCCGAGATCTGCATGGCGCAGGCATCCGCAATGCTCTTGCCGGCGATCTTCGACGACCTCGCCCCCTCATTGAGCCGGGTACCGCCGCAGTCCGGGCACGGCTGGAACGCGACCGCCCGCTCGACGAACGCGCGGATGTGCGGTTGCATCGCCTCGACATCCTTTGAGAGGAACGACTTCTGGATCTTCGGGACCAGCCCCTCGTAGGTCATGTTGATGTTCTCGAGCTTCACCTTGCGGGGCTCGGCGTAGAGGAAGTCGTGCCGCTGCTGCTCGGTGAAGTCGTGGATGGGGACGTCCATCGGCACGACCGCGCCGAAGATCTTCACGTACCAACCGTCAGCGGTGTAGCCGGGTACGGTGAGCGCGCCGCCCGCGAGGGACTTCGCCTCATCGAACAGCTGCGCGAGGTCAATGTCGTTGATCTGCCCCATGCCTTCGCACCGCGGACACATGCCGCCCGTGACCGTGAAGCTGCGCCGCTCGACCTTCTTGCCGTCGGCAGTCTGCGTCGTCACCGCGCCTTTGCCGCTGACCGACGCGACGTTGAACGAGAACGCCTGCGGACCGCCCACGTGCGGCTGGCCGATCCGGCTGAAGAGGATCCGCAGCAGGGCATTGGCATCCGTCGCCGTCCCGACGGTGGAGCGCACGTTCGCCCCCATCCGCTCCTGATCGACGATGATCGCGGGCGTCAGCCCCTCGAGCACATCGACATCGGGTCGGGGCGGCGTGTTCATGAACGCCTGGATGAAGGTCGAATACGTCTCGTTGATCATCCGCGACGACTCAGCCGCGATCGTGCCGAACACGAGCGAGCTCTTCCCCGATCCGCTCACGCCCGTGAAGACCGTGAGCCGCCTCTTGGGCAGCTCGACATCCACGTTCTTGAGGTTGTTCTCGCGCGCACCCTGCACCCGGATCAGATCGTGGGCGTCAGCGGCGTGCGGCGTCGATGCGGCAGACATGAGCACACGTTATCCGGATGCCGCGGCATCCGTCTTCTCGATTCGTGACGGCATCCACCCCGGCCGCCCGGCCTGGCTCGCGCAGCAGCCGCCCCGCGCCAACTCCGCAGTTTCGCGCGAACCTCGCAGCCGCAGCGGCGCAAGAGTGCGGAGTACGTCGTATGTTGCGAAGTTCGTCGCGGCCGCGGAGTCGAATCTCGCCCTGGCCACGCGGGTGAAGCTCCCCATGTTGACGGATGCAGCGGCGTCCGCAGGGTTTCGGAGGCCGAGGCATCCGGCCTGGT
>NZ_JASBSF010000289.1 GCF_030149085.1 Microbacterium sp.
CTCGAGCCGCAGGGTGTCGCGGGCCGCGAGGCCCGCGGGTACGAGGCCGCGCGGCGCTCCCGCGGCCAGCAGGGCGTCCCAGAGGGCTCCCGCTGCGCGATGGGGCACGAGCAGTTCGAAACCGTCCTCACCGGTGTAGCCGGTGCGGGCGATGAAAAGCGGCGCGCCAGCGAAGGATCCGGCAGCCCAGGCGTAATAGCCAAGGTCCGCGAGCGCGGGCGAAACGCCTTCGATGCCGGATGTTGCCGTCACGATCTCCTGCGCCGCGGGGCCCTGCACGGCAACGAGCGCGAACTGGTCGGTCACGTCCTCGATCTGTGCCGTATCGGAGACGCCCGGGATGACCGCGAACGACGTGACGCCGCGGTCGATCCTCGGCTCCGCGAGGAAGGATGCCGCAACCGGCGCCCGCGCGGCGCGGAGCGCGAACGCGTCGGCAACGGCATCCCGGTTGCCGGCGTTGGCGATGACGAGATACCGGTCGTCGGCGATGCGGTAGACGATGACGTCGTCGATGATGCCGCCGTTTTCGGTCAGCACGAGCGAGTACTTCGCCTTGCCGACCCGCATGCCCGAGTGATCGCCCGAGAGCGCGTAGTCGAGGAACGCGCCGCTGTGCTCTCCCGTGACCAGGAACTCGGCCATGTGTGAGATGTCGAACAGGCCGGCTGCCTGCCGCACCGCGTGGTGCTCGGCGAGGTCGGATGCGTAGCGCACCGGCATCTGCCAGCCGCCGAAGTCTGTGAACGCGGCCCCGAGCGCGACGTGTCGATCGTGGAGCGGCGAGCGTTTCGGTTCAGCGGCCGCCTGTGCGGTATCTGGTGGTGCGGGGTGTGACATGAGTTCTCCCGGTCGTCGGACGGGGGACGCCCTTCGGCGCCCGTGAACTCCCCCTCTGTCTGTGGCCTGAGAGTTTCGCGCGGCATCCGAGTGAACCGGATGCTGTGCTTTCACCGTCGGCGGCCGCCACCCGATGCGCGGGTGATGACGCTTTCCAGAGTGGCCGGACGTGCGCGGTACGCGGACCTGAGAGATTGGCGGGGAGGCTTGCTCCTTCGGTGCCCGGTGTGACCCGGGGCTCTCCCGCACCCGTCATGTGGCCGGATCTTCAGTTGCGCCGCCAGCATATCCCAGCGCCCGGGCTGCGCCTGCAGACGCGCCTCAGGGCGTGCAGGAACCCGTCGATACCGGCTCGGCAAGAGCTGGCGCCTGATCGGCCAGCGGCGCGAGCACGCCAGAGGTGACGGCGTAGCCGACATCCGACCCGTCATCGGCGCGAGCGAATACGACGCCCGCCGCCTCCCCACCGGCGGTGAGCACGGGACCCCCGGAGTTCCCCGGTGCGACGCGGGCATCGAGCGCGTAGATCTCGCGGCTCACGGTCGCGGTGTCGTAGATGTCGGGGACCTGCGCGGTTCCCACCGACCGCACTGACGCCTGCCCCAGCGTGAACGGGCCGCCATAGGGATAGCCGGCAACCGCCGCGGTATCGCCCGCACGCAGCGGTGCGACGACGGGCAGTACCGCAACATCCTCGGTCTCCACGGCGATGACGGCGAGATCCTGGTCGGGGTCGAACCAGACGACGCGGCCCGCTTGCGCGATGCGCCCCGGCAGCTCGACGACGATCTGCTCCATCCCGGCCACGACGTGCGCGTTGGTGATGACGCGCTCATCGGCGATGACGAAACCCGATCCGGTCATGCCCCGCGAGCATGAGAATGCGGTTCCCGAGATGCGAGCCACCGACTGGGCGGCTGCGCTCAGGGCGGGGTCATCCAGCGCCACCGGCGGGGCTGTCGGTGCCGCGGCGGGAAGATCCAGCAGCGTCCCCATCCGGGGCAGGGCGTCCACGAAGACCGTCTGCCGCAGCTGCGCGAGGGCAGCGCTCACCGGTGGCGGCGTCAGCGCATCGATCGTGGCGAGGACGCGGGAGGACGAGGTCGCGGCAGTGACCAGCGGCACACCTGAGATAGCGGCGCTCTGGGCGACCAGCGAGAGCGACAGGGCGGTGGCGACGACAGCGACGACCCCGCCCAGCAGACGGTCGATCACGTGAAGGCGCAGTTTTTCGGCTCCGCGCCTGAGGGCACTGCCGACCGCGCCCCCAGCTATCGCACCGCCGACGAGCAGCACCACGACGCCGGCGATGAGCACCGGTCCACGCCACTCCGATTCGGGCAGCAGCGGCGCGACGAGCGGGAGGAGCCACCAGACCGCCACCCCGCCAACAGCAAGACCCACCGCCGATCCGAGGATCGCCAGCACGCCACTCGCGAGTCCCCACGCAAGTGCGCCGAGCAGCAGGATCACGACGAGAACGTCGGTGAGGATGCCGAGGACCACACATCCAGTCTGTCGCCCGCTCGATCGACCAAGCTGGGGGTTTTCTTCCAGCCCACCCGAGTTGCGGTTCTGGTCACCCTGACTCTAAGATCGACTGCGTAGTTAGAGTCACCATGACACAAACCGTCCTCGCTCCCGACACACCGCGCGCAGCATCCACCGATGCCATCCGCGTCGCGGTGTCGACCGTGATATTCACGGTCCGCCGCGACCCCGGAGACGGGTCGGGGCGCCTCATGATGCCGCTCGTGCGTCGAACCCGCGAACCCTATGAGTGCCTGTGGGCACTGCCCGGTGGGTGGCTCCACGCAGGCGAAGGCCTGGATGCTGCCGCCTCGCGCACCCTCGCCGAAACGACGGGTCTGACGCCGAGCTATCTGGAGCAGCTCTACGCGTTCGGAGACGTCGACCGCTCCCCCACCCGCGTCGTATCGATCGTCTACTGGGCACTCCTGCGCGCCGACGACGTTGACGCCCAGCGCGCCGCCCATGAGGCAGCGGGCGATGCTCCCGAGAACGTCGCCTGGTTCGACGCGAACGCGCCGGGCACCCTCGCCTTCGACCACAACGAGATCGTGTCGTACGCACTGTGGCGGCTGCGAAACAAGGTCGGCTACAGCCGCATCGCCCACGGCCTGCTCTCGGAGCTGTTCACGCTGGCCGACCTTCGCGAGGTCTACGAGGCGATCCTGGATCGGCGACTCGATCCCGCGAACTTCCGACGCCAGGTCGAGAACTCCGGAAACCTCATCCCCACCGACCGGTTCCGCACCGGCAGCCATCGTCCCGCCCGCCTCTACCGCTACAACCAGGATGTCGAACTCGCCGACCGGGGCCCGCTGAGCGCCGCGCGGCCGGGCGGCATCCGCACCTCCTCGCCCGAATCGAGCACCTCATGACAGCTGTCAACATCGCCCTCGCCCCGCGCCCCATCGATCCGTCGGTCGACCACGAGATCCACGGCATCGTCTCGGGGTCGCTGCAGGGCGAGACCTGCAACACCGACCTGGCGACGGCACCGTGGAGCTTCGACACGGTGCCGGGCTACGGGCCTGGAGCATCCGAGGGCGATGTCATCCCGACCGGTGCACCGCGTCAGGGCGAGCTCCCGCGGGAGTACCGCGAGGCCACAGAAGACGAGCTGGACGCCCGGATCATCGCGGCGAAGAACACCCTCGGCGACCGCGTCGTCGTGCTCGGACACTTCTACCAGCGCGAAGAGGTCGTGCGGCACGCCGACTACGTGGGCGACTCGTTCCAACTCGCCAACGCCGCGAAAGCACGCACGGATGCCGAGGCCATCGTGTTCTGCGGCGTGCACTTCATGGCTGAGACCGCAGACCTGCTCTCCGGACCCGATCAGGCGGTCATCCTGCCCAACCTCGCGGCCGGATGCTCGATGGCCGACATGGCTTCGATCGACGAGGTCGAGCAGGCGTGGGAGGAGCTCGCCGACATCTACGGCGACCTCGATACCCCGGATGTCGAGGGCCTGCTGCCGGTGATCCCGGTGACCTACATGAACTCCTCGGCGGCGATCAAGGGGTTCGTGGGCCGCCACCACGGAATCGTGTGCACCTCCTCGAACGCGCGGACCGTGCTGGAGTGGGCCTTCGAGCGGGGCCGGCGCGTGCTGTTCTTCCCCGACCAGCATCTCGGCCGCAACACCGCGAAGGCCATGGGCGTGCCGCTCGAGCAGATGCCGATGTGGAACCCCCGCAAGCCCCTGGGCGGCAACGACGACACGACTCTGGATGCCGCGCGCGTCATCCTGTGGCACGGATTCTGCTCGGTGCACCGCCGCTTCTCGGTCGCTCAGATCGACAAGGCCCGCGCTGAGCACCCCGGCGTCCGTGTCATCGTGCACCCCGAGTGCCCCATGGAGGTTGTCGACGCAGCTGACGAAGCCGGCTCGACCGACTACATCCGTAAGGCGATCGAGGCCGCGACCGAGCCGACGACGTTCGCTATCGGCACGGAAGTGAACCTGGTGCAGCGCCTCGCGGCCGAGCATCCACAGCACGAGATCTTCTGCCTCGATCCCGTCGTCTGCCCATGCTCGACGATGTATCGCATCCACCCTGGCTACCTCGCGTGGGTGCTGGAGTCGCTCGTTGCCGGCGAGGTCGTCAACCGCATCACGGTTCCGGCCAACGTAGCCGACCCAGCCCGCGTCGCTCTCGAGCGGATGCTGGCAGCTAAGCCCCCGGCAGCCCCCGCTGCAGCCTGGGAGCAGGCGTCATGACATCCGCACCGCGCGTGATCGTCGTTGGCAGCGGGATTGCGGGCCTCACCGTTGCCCTGCACGCCGCAGCCGGCGGATGCCTCGTAACGGTGGTGACCAAAAACGTGCTGGAGCACGCCAACACGCGCTACGCGCAGGGCGGGATTGCCGGAGTCATGTTCCCCGACGACCGGGTCGAAGACCACATCCGCGACACCCTGGTCGCCGGCGCCGGACTCGGTGATGAGGCAGCGGTGCGAGTACTTGCGACCGAGGGACCGGAGCGGATCCGTGAGCTTGTCGCGCTCGGCGTCGCGTTCGATCGCGACGAGCACGGTGAGTTCCGCAAGGGTCTCGAGGCCGCGCACTCCTACCCCCGCATCCTGCACTCGGGAGGCGATGCGACCGGAACTGAAATCGAGCGCGCTCTGGTCACCGCCGTGCGCGCAACGGCGGCGACGGTCATCGAGCACGCGTTCCTGGTCGACCTCATCATCGAGCAGGGTCGGGTGCGCGGCATCCGGATCCTGCGCGACGCCCGTGACGGAGACGCGGGAACGCCCGACGAGCTGCGCGCCGATGCCGTCGTCCTGGCAACGGGGGGCATCGGCGAGCTGTTCGCGCACTCGACGAATCCCGCGGTAGCAACCGGTGACGGGATCGCTGCGGCGATTCGAGCGGGAGCCGCTGTCGCTGACCTCGAGTTCGTGCAGTTCCACCCGACAGTCCTCGCGGCCGGCGACGCGTTCTTAGTGTCCGAAGCGGTGCGCGGCGAAGGCGCGACGCTCATCGACGAAGACGGTCACCGCTTCGTTTTCGACGATCATCCCGACGGTGAGCTCGCGCCGCGGGACGTCGTCGCCCGCGCGATAGCCCGGGTCATGAGGCAGCAGGACGGACGCCCCGTGCTGCTGGATGCCACCGCCATTCCCGCGACTGACGCTGATGCCCGCGCGGCTTGGCTGCAGGAACGCTTCCCGACGATCGACGCCGCGATGCGTGAGCGCGGCCTGGATTGGGCGCGCGTTCCCGTACCGGTGACGCCTGCCGCCCACTACCTCATGGGTGGCATCGTCACCGACCTGGAGGGGCGCTCCTCGCTTCCCGGACTCTATGCCGTCGGCGAGGCGGCCCGCACCGGAGTCCACGGGGCGAACCGTCTCGCGTCGAACTCGCTCTTGGAGGGCGCCGTTTTCGGCGCCCGCGCCGGGGACGCGATCGCGACGGATGCCGCATCCCGCCTCTGGCCCGCCGACACCCGCGACGACATCAGCCCCGTTCCGTCCGTGGGCGTGGCGGGAAGCCTGGCCGCCCCCTCCCCAGCCTTCTCGCGCGCCGCTCTTCAGGACCTCATGTGGGAGAACGCGTCGCTGGTGCGAGACGACGAGGGGCTCGCCCGCGCCGCTAGCGTCATCGACACCTGGCGAGCGCAGGAGCGCTCGCCGCGGACCGAGCGCGAGTACGAAGACGAGAATCTGTTGCTTGTCGCCGAGCAGGTCGTGGCGGCTGCGCGTGCTCGGAAGTCTTCGGCCGGTGCCCACTTCCGCCGCGACGCCGAGCTGGCGGCGGTGCGCTGATGCTGACCCGCGCCGAGATCGACCGGGTGGTAGCTGCGGCCCTCGCCGAAGACGCACCGTGGGGCGACGTGACAGCGGAGGCCTTCGTACCGGCATCCGCCCGCGCCCGCGCCGAGCTCGTCGCGAGGGAGCCCGGAACCTTCAGCGGCGGAGACGTGTTCGCGGCAGCCTTCGCGCTGACGGATGCCGCTATCACCGTGACCGTGCACCGAGCCGACGGGGAGACGTTCTCGGCAGGCGACGTGCTCGCCACCGTCGAGGGGCCCGCCCGCGGCGTTCTCACCGCCGAGCGCGTCGGACTCAACTTCGCCCAGCGGATGTCGGGAATCGCCACCCTCACCTCCCGCTATGTCGAGGCGGCCGCGGGAACCGGCGCACGAATTGCAGACACCCGCAAGACGACCCCGGGCCTGCGCGCGTTCGAACGCCACGCGGTGCGCAGCGGCGGCGGCCACAACCATCGGCATTCCCTCTCGGATGCCGTGATGGTCAAAGACAATCACCTCGCTGTCCTGGCAGCTTCGGGTGCCTCCACCACGGAGGCGCTCCGCACCGGGGTCGCAAGCATTCCCCATACGATGCGTGTCGAGGTGGAGGTCGACCGTGTCGATCAGATTCCCGCGGTGCTCGCGGCAGGGGTCGACATCATCATGCTCGACAACTTCTCGCTCGACGAGCTTCGCGCCGGAGTCGAGCTGATCGCGGGCCGGGCCATCGTCGAGGCATCCGGTGGCGTCGGTCTCGACACCGTCGGGGCGATCGCTGCGACCGGTGTCGATGTGGTCTCGGTCGGAGCCTTGACGCACTCTGCCCCCGCGATCGACCTGGGCCTGGACATCCAGATCGAGTCGGGTACCGGCGGGTCGTGAGCGTCAGCTACCTCGACAACGCCGCGACCACTCCGGTGCGCCGGGAGGTGCTGGAGGCGATGACTCCGTACCTCACGTCGCACTACGGCAACCCGTCGAGCCACCACACCATCGGCGAGCAGGCAGCTCATGCCCTCGCCGATGCCCGGAATCGGGTCGCCACCGTCCTCGGCATGCGGGCCACCGACGTGATCTTCACCTCTGGTGCGACCGAGGCGAACAACCTCGCGATCAAGGGCGTCGCGATAGCCGCGCAGCAGCGACGCGGCGCCCGGCACGTGGTGACCACCCCGATCGAGCACGAGTCGGTGCTTGCCTCGATCGACTACCTGACGCGCATCCACGGGTTCGAAGCGACGCTCGTGCCGGTGGACACGACGGGACTCGTTGATCCGGATGCCGTGGCTGCAGCCATCCGCGACGACACCGCGATCGTCAGCGTCGGCTATGCCAATAACGAGATCGGCACGGTTCAGGACGTCACGGGTCTGGTCGCCGCCGTCGCCGGGAGGGTGCCCCTGCACCTGGATGCCGTCCAGGCGGCAGGATGGCTGCCGCTTCGCGGCCTCGGCGTCGACGCGCTCTCGATCGCCGGCCACAAAATCGGCGCCCCCAAGGGCATCGGTGTGCTCGGCATCCGATCCCGCATCCCCCTGGAGCCCGTGCTGCACGGCGGCGGACAGGAGCGGGAGCGGCGCAGCGGCACCGAGAACGTCGCCGGAGCCGTGGGCCTCGCGCGCGCACTCGAGCTCGCGGACGCCGAACGCCTTGACGCCGCCGCGCGCGTGGCCGCCCTGCGTGACGACCTGATCGCGGGAGTGCTCGAGCGGGTGCCGATCGCGCGGCTCACCGGGCATCCGGAGCACCGCCTTCCCGGGACGGCGAGTTTCACCTTCGCGGGAGTGAACGGCGAGACCGTGCTGCTCGAGCTTGAGCGGCGAGGCCTGGTCACCTCGAGCGGGTCAGCCTGCGCGGCCGGGAGCGACGAGGCCTCGCACGTCCTGCTCGCTCTGGGGCTGGAGCCGGACGAAGCCCGCACCGCGGTTCGTGTCACCCTCGGCCACGGCGCCGTCGGCTCGGTCGCGCCGATCGTCGACGCCATCGAGGCAGCTGTTGCCGCCGTAGGATCCGGGGTATGACAGACCCGGCGATCACCGTCATCGTTCCGGGTCTGGATGTCGCCCCCTACGTGCCCGCGGCGCTCGAGTCCCTTCGAAACCAGACCCGCGGCGACTGGCGGGCGATCCTCATCGACGACGGTTCCGCCGATGAGACCGGTGGGCTCTTCGAGCGGGCAGCCGCCCGCGACGAACGGTTCCGCGCCCTGAGGCTGCCCCGCACGCGAGGACTGGGGGCGGCGCGGAACGCCGCACTGGATCTTGTCACCACGCCCTTCGTGGGGTTCCTGGACGCTGACGACGAGTTCACCCCGTCAGCCCTCGAACGCATGATCGGGACGCTCGAGCGCACGCGAAGCGATTTCGTCATCGGCGCCTATACGCGGCTGCGGCCCCAGCCCGACGGCTCGTATCTCGACGGTCCAGTACAGCCGTGGGTTGCCGCGGCAACAGCACCCGAACGCCACGGGGTGACGCTGGACGAGCATCCGGCGGCGACCGGAAGCATCGTCGCGTGGGCGAAGGTGAGCCGGGCCCGGGTGTGGGATGAGCTGCGATTTCCCGAGGGTCGGCTGTACGAGGATCAGGTCATCGCTCAGCGGATGCTCGTGTCGGCATCCGCCTTCGACACGATCCCCGACGTCGTCGTGCGGTGGCGAATGCGGCCGGACGGATCCTCAATCACGCAGCGTGAGTCCGAACTCGCCGTGCTGCACGACTGCCTGGACGCGATGGCAGAAGGGCTCGACGTGCTCGCCGGCCACGAGGAAGCGCTCCGCGCCCGGATCGACCTCATCCGTGACATGGATGTGCCTCGACTGCGCTCGATCGCCGAGAGCCACCCCGACCCTCGCTATCGAGAAGCGTTGGACGCCTTCGAGGCGAGGCTCGAGGACTGGTTGAGCTGAGGCACCGTCAGGAGCGCTACCGGGCCTCGGGATCTGTGGCGATGTTCGCGTGCAACCAGTCGCACCACACCGATACGACGTGCCAGGCGGCACGGATCTCGTCGAGGGCGACGGGCGTCCACATCCAGTCCTCGGGCGCCTCTTCTCGCCCGATCGCCAGGTGCCGCAAGCGCAACAGCTCGATCCGCGGGTGATCGACAGAGAATCCTCGAGGCGCGGTGCGCAGCTCGTCGTCGCGCATCGGCTCGAAGCCCCCAGCATGAACCTCGGCGAGGGTGGCCTCGAGATCGGGCGCCGTCCGGGCGTCATCGACGAGCGACCGGAACGCCGCCAGCTGTGAGGGCGAGGGCTGGTACATCCCGCCACCGATCAACAGGCCGGATGCCGAGAGCTGCAGGTAGTGCGCGGCTGAAGCGCGGGTGACGAGGCCGATCTGGAGCTTGTAGGGCGACTTATCGGCGCTGAAGCGCACGTCACGGTACGGGCGGAAGATCTTCACGGGGCCGAACTCCGGCTCGAGTTCCTCGGCCAGCGACTCAAACGGACCGGCGACGTTCTCGGTGAAGCGCGACTTCTGGCTCTGCCACCACTCCTTGGTGTTGTTGACCGCCAACTCGTCGAAGAAGGCGAGGGCGTCAGGATTCAGGCCGTCGAAGCTCACGCCTGGAGCATAACGCCGGGCAGTGACACCGGTAGGCTGTGAGCATGACTGCGAACGATGGCGCCGGCACTGGACACGAAGACCTGGACGCGCTTCGCAAAGAGATCGACGATCTGAAGTCGATCCCCGAGGAGCAGCTGATCTCCCCGACACCGGCGGGCCTGCTCGATCGGGAGCCCACGCCGCACCCGACCAATGCGATCGGGTCCGAGCAGTGGGACAAGTCGGTGGACGAAGAGACTCTCGACGACTGAGTCTGGCTCCGACCGGGAGTAGTTTCTTCCGCCTCACGGGAATCGAATGTCGGTTCCCGCCGTTATGGTCAACGACGCCACCTCGCGTGGCTCTCGTGCGCCCGCTCTCGGCGTCCCCTCCCGTTTTCGACTCCGACGACACGTGCCCTGATAGTGAGGACCCGCCCGTGGCAGCCAGCAATGTAAACTCTCAGACCGGCTCGATCCCGGTCATCCCTGCCGGCCCCGACGCCGCGACTCCGGTCCCTGGTCTGAACCTGCGCCCCGAGGAGAGCCGGATTATCTGGCTCCTGCTGTCTGCGGCTTTCGTCGCGATCCTCAACGAAACCACGATGGGCGTCGCGATCCCCCACCTCATCGTGGATCTCGGCATCACCGCGGTGGCTGCCCAGTGGCTGACGACGGCATTCATGCTCACGATGGCGGTGGTCATCCCGATCAGCGGCTTCCTCCTGCAGCGCTTCACGACCCGGCAGGTCTTCCTCGCAGCGATGACGCTCTTCTCGACCGGAACAGCCGTGGCTTTCATTGCGCCCGGCTTCGAGATCCTCCTCGTCGCCCGCGTCATCCAGGCCTCGGGCACCGCGATCATGATGCCGCTGCTCATGACGACGCTCATGACCATCGTGCCGCCGCATGCGCGTGGCCGCATGATGGGGCGGGTCAGCATTGTCATCGCGCTCGCTCCGGCGATCGGCCCGTCCCTGTCGGGACTCATCCTCGATTCCCTGGGGTGGCACTGGATCTTCGGCATCGTCCTGCCGATCGCAATCGCAGCTCTCGTGGCCGGCGCGATCTGGATCCGCAATCTCGGCGAAACCACCCGCGCACCGATCGATGTGCTGTCTGTGATCCTGTCGGCGTTCGGATTCGGTGGCCTCGTCTATGGCCTGAGCCAGATCGGCGGCGCGGCAAGTCACGGCGGATCGCAGACCGACGCCGCAGCTGAAGCCGGGTCCACGATGACCCTGGTGATTGCGATTGCGGTGGGCGTCGTCGCGCTCGCGCTGTTCGTGTGGCGTCAGCTCGTGCTGCAGCGCAAGGATGACGCGCTGATGGACCTGCGCGTGTTCCGTTCCCTGAACTTCTCCCTGTCTATTGCCCAGATGGGCGTCCTCTCGATGGCGTTCTTCGGGGCGATCACGGTACTTCCGCTCTACCTCAGCCAGGCTGTGGGTGCGACGGCGCTGGAAAGTGGTCTCCTGCTGCTGCCGGGTTCGCTCGCCATGGGCTTCGCCGGGCCGATCGTGGGCCGCATCTACGACGCATCGGGCACCCGCGTACTGCTGGTTCCCGGCGCCATCCTCGCTGTCGCCTCGCTCTGGGCGTACGCGAGCTACGGCGCCGACACCTCCATCTGGGTCATCCTCGTCACCCAGATCGTGCTGTCGCTGGGTCTCGCGCTCTCGTTCACGCCACTGTTCACGGCGTCGCTCGCCTCGCTCCAGCCGCGGTTCTACTCCTACGGATCGGCGGTCCTCGGCACCGTGCAGCAGGTCGCAGGCGCTGCGGGCGTGGCTGTCATGGTCACGACGATGTCCGCGATTGCGGCTTCTGCCGTCGAAGCGGGACTCCCGGCCAACGAGGCAGCCGCGGCCGGGGCACGCGGCGCGTTCCTCGTGTCGGCGATCGTTGCGCTGCCGATCCTCGTCGGGGCCTTCATCATCCGCAAGCCGGCTGACCAGCCTGAGGGAGTTGTCCCCGCGCACTGAGCGCGCGAGCGAGAAGGTTCGTGCCGCTGCGATCAGCGGTTGTCGATCGTGCCCAGATCCTCCGCTCCAGTGAGCTCGCGCTCATCCTCGGGCACCGGCACGAGCGCGATAGGAACGCCGGGTGTCAAGAGCAGGAACGCCTCCCGACGCATCCCCTCGCCGTCGTTGACCCGGAGCCACTGCGGAGCGCTCAACATTCCGTCGAGAACCTCCTGACGGACGTCGTCGAACTCTCGCCCACCGACGCTATAGAGCTCGCCGCCGTAGACGATGTCAATGCGCTTCATTATTGCCTCCGGGCACCGGGTCGCCTTCCCTGGGTTCAGGCACGACGTAAAGGCCAGACGGGGAGTTCGCCGTGAACGCGAGGGCTTCCACCCATGCCATGTTCAGCTGCGGACGACGTCCACCGTAGAACTTGTAGACGAGCGAGCACCGCGGGTGGACCCACACTGTTGTTCGGCCATCACCAATGCTCGCATCGTCCTTCCAGGTGAAGTGAAACGCCTCGTTCCGCCTCAGCTTCGTCCCGATCACGACCTGCAAGTGCGCCAACGTCCGATCGTCGAAGTCGACCTTGACGGTGCCATCGTAGATGAACTTTCCCATTCCGCTCTTTCTCCCCTGTGTGGGCACTCCCCGAGTCGCCGGGAAACCCCGTAGTGCGGGTCTCCGTATGATTGCAGACCCCCAGTCAGTATGCGACCACATCTACCGCGATCGTGTCGACAGCGTGCGTGCCGGTGCCAGCCGCACATCAGCACCTACGGTGCGTGCGCTCGTTGCGTTACCTCCGTCGGCCTTCGTGGTCAAGTCCCTGCCCGGAGCGCACCGCAGCTTCTAGCATCGCGCTCGTGACTTCACACGACACACCCCAGGACCCCCGCACCGCTCACACGACTGCTGACTTCCCGATGCAGGAACAGGCGCAGCCCGGGCTCGAAACCGAGATGGGACCCCGTCCCGACCATGGCGAGGGAACGTACGTAGGTCACGGCCGACTTGCGGGCAGGCGTGCTTTGATCACAGGCGGAGACTCCGGAATCGGTCGCGCGGTGGCGATCGCCTTCGCGCGCGAAGGAGCGGACGTTGCGATTGCCTCGTTGCCGGAGGAGCACGAGGATGCGGAAAAGACGGTGTCCCTCATCCGTGACTCGGGGGTGCGCTCAGCCTCCTTCAGCGGAGATGTCCGTGACGAAGCCTTCGCCGAGAGGATCGTCGCCGACACCGTCG
Source organism: Microbacterium sp. (assembly GCF_030149085.1). Classification (GTDB taxonomy): domain Bacteria; phylum Actinomycetota; class Actinomycetes; order Actinomycetales; family Microbacteriaceae; genus Microbacterium. The sequence continues at coordinate 12,903 of NZ_JASBSF010000289.1, forward strand.
CGGAGTTCGGCGGAATCGACATCCTTGTACTGAACGCCGCGTATCAGCGCGACCGCGACAGCCTCGCCGATCTGGAAACTGCCGAGTTCGACCGGGTCTTTCGCACCAACCTGTACGGCATGCTGTTCTCCGCGCGCGCTGCGATGCCGCACCTCGGCGCAGGGTCGGCGATCATCGTCACGGCGTCGATTCAGGCTTTCGATCCGTCCCCCGGTCTCGTGGACTATGCCATGACAAAGGCGGCCCAGGTCGCGTTTGTCCGCGCGACGGCCCAGGATCTGGGTCCGCGCGGCATCCGTATCAATGCTGTCGCGCCCGGTCCGATCTGGACGCCCCTGATCCCGGCCACCGACTTCGATGAGGAGAAGCTCACGACGTTCGGAAGCGACACTCCCCTCGGCCGCGCCGGGCAACCGGCGGAGCTGGCCGGGATGTATGTGTATCTCGCGAGCGACGAAGCCTCATACGTGTCCGGTGGCGTCTTCCCGGTCACCGGAGGTCGCGCGCTGTAACTAGCCCCTTAAGCATCCAGAGAAGGGAGACACCGGTGCCTGGACGTCGGAACTCGAGCCTGAAAGACCCGGAGCTGTACGAGGAGCTCCGGGACGACGGAGCATCCAAGGAGAAAGCCGCGCGCATCTCGAATGCAGCGGCAAACCGCGGTCGGTCGACCGTCGGTCGCAAGGGTGGCGAATCGGGCAGCTACGAGGACTGGACTGTCGATGAACTAAAGAAGCGGGCGAAGGAGCTGGGGCTGTCTGGCTATTCGTCGATGCGCAAGAAGGAACTCATCGACGCGCTGCGGAACCACTGAGGTTCGGGATGACTTTGACAATTCCTCCGAGCACGGCAGCCAGCAGCGACACGAGCTCTGTCAGCAGCACACCGAACACGGTGACAACTGCCGCGAGGACGCCTGCCCAGATTCCAGCGGTTCTCAGAGCCTTCATGCACTCAGGCTAATGCGTCAGCGGCAATGGCGGGCGTGGCAAGGTCAGAGCTCCAGCGGCCACGGGTCATCCGGCGGGCCGCCTCGACCGCCGTCGAGGCGCATCCTGCGGCGGTGGATCTCTTCGATCGACGCAGGGTCGGGCTCCATGGTGGCCTCTCCGGGCACCGACTCGACAATGAGCGCGGCTGCCTCATTCAGGAGCATTGTCACCGTGACGCGATGTCCCTCTGCGTTCGTTGCCGGCACTGTCACTGCATCGGCCGTCCGGTGCTCGCTCAGGATCCGGGCGTAGTCGATGAGGGCATTGGCGGTGTCATCGTGCATGAACAGAGACCTACCGGCGTAGTGCACATGCTTCATGTGGGCAACCTAAGCCCGCGCGTCGTTGACCACGACCCTCTTGACATCCCGGCTCGGATGGTCAGAATTCCCGCCGAGCATTGCATCGCTTGGAAATCGTGGCGGCTGTTCACATGGCCAGGCGTCTGAGGATGAGGTCCATGACCCGGTCCGGGAGCAGGCGACGTGCGGCCACAACGACCTTGGCCGACGCCGGAGTCGCATATCGGGTCTTCGGCCGCCACACTGTCGCCGCGTGCACGATCGTGGCCGCGACATCCTCCGGGGTCCCGGAAGCCGCCGAGCCGTCGACGCGCTCGTAGTTGCGGACGAGGGCTCGGGCCTGCTCGGCATACGGGCCGGCGCCCGAGTACTCCTGCGCGCTGCGGCGCGAGATCGTATTCCATTCGGTTCGGATCGGCCCAGGCTGGATGATGACGACGTCGATCCCGTGCGGGGCAAGCTCGATCCGCAGCGAGTCTGAGAGGCCTTCGACCGCGAACTTCGTGGCGTGATACCAGGAGCCGATGGGCTCGTAGATGCGCCCGCCGATGGACGAGACGTTGATGATGCGGCCGCGCCGGAGAGCGCGCATCGTCGGGATCACGAGCTGGGTGAGCCGCGCCAACCCGAAGACGTTGACCTCGAACTGACGACGGGCCTCGTCGATGGGAACGTCCTCGAGTGCGCCGTACGACCCGTATCCGGCGTTGTTGACGAGCACGTCCAAACGCCGCTGCTCCCGGATGATACGGTCGACGCCAGCGCGCAGGGATGCGTCATCCGTCACATCCATCTCGATCACGTGGCATCCGGATGCCTCGAGCTCCTGCATTCGGTCGACCCGCCGCGCTGCGCCGTAAACGATCCAGCCACGCGCGGCGAGCGCGAGTGCTGTTGCGTGACCGATCCCTGAGGAAGCGCCGGTGATGAGGACGACGGGGCGTGGCTTCGGGCTCATGCCCCTAGTCCATCACGCCCCGCGGCGCGCAGGTCCGGATGTCGGAGGCCCGACCTAGCCTGCAAGGCATACCGAGAGCGTGCCCCTCTCCCGATGGAACAGGAGCACGTTCATGACTACGCACAACTCTTCCGCTGCAGCGACTCCAGCGGCGTTTGACGACCTCGTCCTCACCTGCTGCCACATCCGCGAGGGCGAGCGCCCCGTCGGATTCGTCTCGCATGACTCGCTCGGATGGGTCTTCACGTGTGGCCGGGGCGACCACTGGACCGACTGCTGGGGTATGGCACACGCCTATCACTTCACGGACGCCGACGTCTCGCTCGTTCTGCTCGGCGCACTCGGTGTCGGCGGGCAGGCTGCGCGCTTCGCCGCAGATCACGCCTGGCTGACCCTTCCCAACTTCGAGGCAAGCGAGAGCGTGCCAGGTCAGTCCCAGTCGAGGTAGTCCTCGATGGGCCAGGCCGTCTCCCCGACGTGGGTCAACGGGAACAGGTCGCGCGCACCCTCGATCGTGACGAGGCTGATCCGCTCGGGAGCGCTCGCCGCCAGCGCCTGCCCGTTCGCCGGCGGCGCCACCTCATCGTCGGCTCCCTGGATGATCAGGATGGGGATACTCGGCGGAATCTCGAGCGCGGCGATCACTGGCGTGGCGGTGCGCGCGGCGCTCTGCATGGCGACGAGGTCGGCCTTGCGGGCGTTCTCGGACACCTCGGACTCAGCGGATGCCGCGGCACCCTCGGTCCCTTCAACACCGAGAAGCAGGAGCCCACCGAATCGCCCAGGGTGCTCGAGCGCGGCGACACGTGCGACGGTGCCGCCGAAGCCGTGTCCGCCGACCCAGGAGAAAGCGAGGCCGAGGTGATCCATCACGTCGATGACGTCGCGAGCGAGATCGTGCATCGTCGGCCCGATCCCCGACTGCGGACGACGGCTGCCGATGCGTACGACGTGGAAGTCTTCCTCGGCGAGCGCTTCGGCAAGTGGCCCGAGGTACCCGATGTTGAGTCCCTGCCCCGGCAACAGTACGAGAGACGGGCCGTTGAGGCGGTCGTCGGCGTACGGGATCGCTCGCCCCTCGGGTTCGAACGTCTCGATCTCAGCCATTGCGTTTCGTCCTCTCGCATCTGGTCAGGAGTTGGCAACCGCTCCGGGAGCGATCACAGCCAGGCCCGCGGTGCGCGCAGCCTCGCCTAGCCTGCGGTCGTAGGTGAGCACGGCATCCACATCCAGACGTATCGCCGCCTCCAGATGCAGAGCATCAAGTGTGCGCAGGTACGGCATCGGCAACAGCCCGGCAGATCGGTAGATCGCACGATCGAGCGCCGCGAGCGAGACCCCGTCGAGGATCTGGCTCACCTTGGCCTGGTCGCGTCCTTCTCTGAGGGCGATGCGGCGAAGCTCCGTCTCGAGCAGGTCGCTCGAGACCAGCTGCATCGGAGTTTCATCAAGCCACCGCACGAGCGCTGGCGTTTCAGGCTGAGCAACCAGGAGCGCCCCCAACGCTGACGTGTCTGCGTAGACGAGGGATACGTCAGTCAAGCGCGATCCTCGCGCAGTTCATCAAGAATCCGAGCCATCGGAGCGTCACTTGCGGTCGGCTCGGGCGCCAGCGCAGCCCAGCCGGCAGTCCTCCTGGCAGGCCGCACGATCAACAGCGTCGGCGCAGGTGCGTCAAGTGGGACGATGCGTCCAACCGCAACTCCACGGTTTGTCAGCACGAAGGACTGCCCCTCCGCCACCTCACGAAGAACGCGACCCGACTCGTTTCTCAGCTCGCGCTGGGAGAGTGTCTCGATCTGGTTCTCGCTCGCGCTCACGAACCGAGCGTAGCACTCGCGCTACAGACGCCGACTCAGTTGTTGAACCCGAACTCCACGACGTGCCCCGGGGTTAGATCTCTGGAAACGCCTCGAGTACTTCGCCCCGTTCGCCGATCTCGTCAAGCTCGCCCTCAATCTCATAGAGAGCGTTGTACACAATGTCCAATAGGCCGTACGGATCCCGCCAGCTCCGGCCAACTCTGGTTGCGAACCTGGCCAGGATCTCGATCGCGTCATCCGCAACCTGGCGGGACTCCTCCATATGCATATTCGTACCGCGATGAGCCGAGCGAACTCATGCAACCTTAGGCGCGTACACGCGACGATGGTGGAACCAGCCGCTCACCTGCTGCGTGCTAGTTGTTGAAGCGGAACTCCACGACGTCGCCGTCCTGCATGACGTAGTCCTTGCCTTCGAGCCGCGCCTTGCCGCGAGCGCGGGCTTCGAGCACCGAACCCGCGTCGACGAGATCGTCGAACGAGATGACCTCGGCCTTGATGAAGCCCTTCTCGAAATCGGTGTGGATGACGCCGGCGGCCTGGGGCGCCTTCCATCCCTTACCGATCGTCCACGCACGGGCCTCCTTCGGGCCGGCGGTGAGGTAGGTCTGCAGGCCGAGAGTGTCGAATCCGATCCGGGCGAGCTGGTCGAGGCCCGACTCGTCCTGGCCGGTCGAGGCGAGAAGTTCCGCAGCATCCTCGGGGTCGAGGTCGATGAGCTCGGACTCGATCTTCGCGTCGAGGAACACTGCCTGCGCGGGAGCGACGAGCGCCGCGAGGTTCGCCTTGGCGTCGGCATCCGTCAACACAGACTCGTCCACGTTGAACACGAAGATGAAGGGCTTTGCGGTCAGCAGACCGAGCTCACGGATCGGGGCCAGCTCGATTCCGGATGCCGAGAGCAGCGTCCCGCGCTCGAGCGCGTCTTTCGCGGCGAGCGCTGTCTCGAGCACGACCGGGTCGAGCTTCTTGCCCTTGACCTCTTTCTCGTACCGCGTGATCGCCTCTCGAGCGTCTGGAGGTCAGCGAGCTGGAGCTCGGCGTTGATGGTCTCCATGTCGTTCTTCGGGTCGACGGCTCCGTCGACGTGCACGACATCCGAATCGGCGAAACCGCGCACGACCTGGGCGATGGCGTCGGCTTCGCGGATGTTGGCGAGGAACTGGTTACCCAGGCCCTCCCCTTCGGAGGCGCCGCGGACGATGCCGGCGATGTCGACGAACGAGACGCTGGCCGGAAGAATCCGCTCGGAGCCGAAGATTCCGGCGAGGGTGTTCAAGCGCGGGTCGGGGAGGTTGACCACGCCCACGTTCGGCTCGATCGTTGCGAACGGGTAGTTCGCCGCGAGCACCTGGTTCTTGGTGAGGGCGTTGAAGAGGGTCGACTTGCCGACATTCGGGAGTCCGACGATTCCGATGGTAAGAGCCACGGGGGTCCAGTCTACGGGGGCGGCGCCGTCTCGCCCCGGCGCGCCTCGGGGGCGATGTCGGATGGGCAGGCGATGCTGAAGCCGTGTCACTGGATTTCACCGCAATCGACTTCGAAACGGCGAATTCCAGCAATGCCTCAGCGTGCGCCGTCGGCCTCGCTCGCGTGCGTGACGGCGAGATCGTCGAGACGGCGGGATGGCTCATCCGGCCGCCGTTCCCCCACGACCGCTTCTTCGAGATCAACACCCGCATCCATGGCATCCGCGAACAGGATGTCGTCAATGCACGGACCTGGGCGGAGCAGCTGCCAGACCTGTGCGGGTTCATCGGTGATGACGTGGCGATCGCCCACAACGCCGGCTTCGATATGAGCGTCATCCGCCGGGCCTGCGAGGCAACCGGAACTGCCTGCCCTGACCTGACCTACGCGTGCACGGTGCAGATCTCACGACGCACCTACGACATCTCGTCTCACCGCCTTCCGGCCGCGGCAGCCGCCGCTGGATACGCGGGTTTCGTGCACCACGAGGCCGTCGCGGATGCCGTGGCATGCGCACACATCGCGATCGATGCTGCCCGTCGCACAGCCGCACCCGACATCACGTCCCTCGCCGAAGCACTCGGGGTCCGGCTCGGGCGCCTCGAGGGATTCGCCGCAGCAGCCGAGACGATCTTCGCCTGACACGCCACTACCTCTGCCTCGGTCACGGCGCGGTGAACCGGCGATGTCGGTGGCCCGCGGCATCCTGACGACATGGACGCATTACTGGTGTCGGGAATCATCCTCGGGAGCCTCGCGGCAGGCCTCATCGCGGGGTGGGCCTTCGGTGCGACGGGGGCGCGGGCGCGATCGATGGCCCAGCTCGCCGCGGTGCGCGAGCAGCTGGCCGCAACCTCCGCCGCACACGAGGCGACGCTCGCCCAGCAGAAGGAGTGGTATCGCGACCTTGTCGCCCAGACCCGCTCCGACCAGGCAGCCCGCGAGGAACGCGAGCGACGGGAGCAGTCGGTGCTCCGCGCCCTCGAACCGGTGCGCGAGACGCTGCAGTCAATGCAGATGACGGTCGCCGAGCTCGAACGCGAACGACAGAACCAGTACGGCACGATCGCCGAGCAGCTGCGGCGAGCTCAGCAGTCCGACGAGGCCCTGCGTGCCACAACCGAGAGCCTCGCCAGCGCCCTCCGCTCCGGCAGCACGCGCGGCGTGTGGGGCGAGACCCAGCTGCGCCGCGTCGTCGAGGCTGCGGGGCTGACGCGGCATGTCGATTTCGACATCCAGTCGACGATCGAAACGGATGCCGGCGCTGGCCGCCCCGACATGATCATTCGCCTGCCGGGAGACAAGGCCATCGCCGTTGACGCCAAGGTGCCACTTGACGCCTACCTCGAGGCCGCAGCGGTCCCCGACACCGCAGTCGGCGCCGAAGCAGCATCCCGACGTGCGCTCATGGACAAGCACGTCAAGGCCATGCGCGCGCACGTCGACGCCCTCGCGAAGAAGACGTACTGGGCCGGTTTGACCTCGAGTCCCGAGTTTGTGATCTGCTTCGTGCCCAGCGAGTCGCTGCTGTCGACGGCACTGGATACCGACCCCACGTTGCTCGATTACGCGTTCGGGAGACGCGTCGCGCTGGCGTCACCGGTCAACCTGTGGGCAGTGCTGAAGACCGTCGCCTACACCTGGACGCAGCAGGACGTCACCGCGGACGCCAGACGCCTGTTCGATCTCGGCAATGAACTCTTCACGCGGCTCGGCGGCCTCGCATCGCACGCCAACGACCTGCGCCGGTCGATCGAGCGGACTGTCGAGTCCTTCAATCGCTTCGCCGGAACGCTCGAGTCCCGCGTGCTCGTGACGGCTAGGAAGTTCCCCGGAATCGATGACACGAAACTGGATGCCGTCACTGGCCCCGCAGCGATCGAGTCATCACCCCGTCACCTAACGGCGATCGAGTTTTTGGACGCGGGCTCGGAGCGCGACACGAGTGGATCTGAGGTAACGACCGAAGACGATCCCACCGCTCGCATCACCGCTGACCTCGGGGAGATCAGGGGCCGCATCCAGTCGCCTACGCGCCGCCAGGAATGAGACTCAGCAGCGCGACAACCGTGCCCGACACCAAGATGAACGCCCCGATCGACCACCACACGGAGGGTTGGTGTCCCACGGGACGACGAACACGGAACAGCACGTCCGGTCGTCGTGCGGGATCGCTGGCATCGGCGATCACGGCCTGAGCACCGGTGTGCGGTCCCGTGCGGGGATTCCGGTCTTCGCTCGGTGGTGTCGACATGGCGTCACTCCTCGCTTCCGTTCGGACTCCTCCGATTCTGCCAGAGGTCCACGCCGAGGCCGCCTCACCGCGCCCGGGAAGCAGGGCCGCCCGTCAACGCAGCGTGGTGCTCACGGAACTCAGAGCCACTTCGACACGAGGTGCTCAGACGTGATCCGACGCAGCGTGCCCGAGGCCCCACGGAGCACGACGCTTTCGGTGTAGACGTATCCACCCTCACGCCGCACCCCGGCGACGAGCTCGCCATTGGTCACGCCGGTAGCAACGAAGATCGTGTTGTTGCCCCGAACCATGTCGTCGGCCTCGTAGATGTGTCCGTCGACCTTGAGGCCCGCATCGATAGCGCGCTGCGCCTCGTCGTCATTGCGTGGCCAGAGTCGACCCTGGATGTGACCGCCAAGAGCCTTGATCGCGCAGGCCGTGACGATCCCCTCGGGGCTGCCTCCGACACCCACGCACATGTCAGTGCGCGCGTTGTGGCGAGCCGCATTGATCCCGCCCGCGACATCGCCGTCACTCATGAGGCGCGTGCCGGCCCCAGCTTCCCGGATCTCCGCGATGAGCTTGTCGTGTCGCGGCCGGTTCAGGACCGAGACGACGATCTCGTCAACCGGCTTTCCCAACGCCTTCGCGAGCAGACGGATGTTCTCCCCGATCGGAAGGCGAATGTCGACCACACCGACACCGGCGGGTCCGGTCACGAGCTTGTCCATATAGAAGACCGACGACGCGTCGAGCATCGTGCCGTGATCGGAAACGGCAAGGACGGAGAGCGCGTTATTGCGACCCTCGGCCGTCAGCGACGTCCCGTCAATCGGGTCGACCGCGACGTCGCACTTCGGACCGCGACCGTTGCCGACGCTCTCGCCGTTGAAGAGCATGGGGGCGTCATCCTTCTCACCCTCGCCGATGACGATGGTGCCGTCGAAACTCACGGTCGTGAGGAAGGCGCGCATCGCGTCGACCGCTGCCCCGTCAGCGGCCTCTTTGGCGCCGCGGCCGATGAAAGGCACCGACCGGATCGCCGCAGCCTCGGTCGCACGAACCAGCTCGAGAGCCAGGTTTCGGTCGGGATGCAACGGGCTCATGTCTGCGGTCAGGCTCACCATGATTTCACCCTAACCACGCGTGCGGCCTCGCCCGCCGAGTTACCCACTCGCGTTCCGACAAGAATCAAGGTTCTTGCCAGAGCGGCAATCAGGGGCGAACTACCGGCGCCGTCGTCGCATCGAAGTGTTGCGAGACCAGCAGAATCCCCCCCGATGAATTCGCAGAGTTTGCGAGGTCCTCGATCCATTCGCGGCTCAACTGCGGCGATTCCGGCTCATCGAAGACGAAGCGCAGGGGAATCGACGGATGCAGCCACAGGGTCGTGCGTCCCGGTTCCTGGTCCTCAGGGTGCTGCCACGACACCGTGAAGCTCTCGCCGCGGCGCAGCTTCGTGGCGATCACCACTTTGAGATGCGCAAGCGCGAGGTCATCGATGTAGATGGGGGTCGCCGATCCTCCGTAGTAAACAGTTCCCATGTGCGCTACCCTATGCGCCGCCTCGCTGACGAGGGCCGACATGGCAGAACCTTCATGTTCGGGTCACAGGTCTCCCCGTCCGCCGGGGAATCTCACGGCCGACCGTCTCGGCGCGGGCTGACACGCTTCGCTAGAGTGACGGTGAACCCCCACCGAGGTGATTCCCCACCGACAAGGAGCGCACTCATGCCCGTCGCAACCCCCGACCAGTACGCCGAGATGCTCGACCGCGCCAAGGCAGGCGGGTTCGCCTACCCGGCCATCAACGTCTCGAGTTCGCAGTCGATCAACGCCGTACTGCAGGGCTTGGCAGAGGCCGGTTCGGACGGCATCCTGCAGGTGACGACCGGCGGCGCTGACTACTTCGCCGGGCACACCGTCAAGGCGCGGGCCACGGGAGCACTCGCGATGGCGAAGTTCGCCACCGAGGTCGCCAAGAACTACCCGATCACTGTCGCGCTGCACACCGATCACTGCCCCAAGCCCGCCCTCGAAGACTTCGTGCTGCCGCTACTTGCAGCATCCGAAGAGCAGGTGAAGGCCGGTGGCGAGCCGATCTTCCAGTCGCACATGTGGGATGGATCGGCAGTCCCGCTGGGCGAGAACATCGAGATCGCCAAGGAGCTTCTCCCCCGGCTGAAGAACATCAACGCGATCCTCGAGGTCGAGATCGGCGTCGTCGGCGGCGAAGAGGATGGCGTCAAGCACGAGGGCACGAACGACGCGCTCTACACCACGACCGGCGACGTCACCCAAGTGGTCGAGGCACTGGGCCTCGGCGACCAGGGTCGCTGGATCGCCGCGCTCACCTTCGGCAATGTGCACGGCGTGTACAAGCCCGGCAACGTCAAGCTCAAGCCGGAACTGCTCGGCGAGATCCAGGAAGGCATCGCCGCGAAGTTCGGCACGGCGGCAAAGCCCCTGGACCTCGTCTTCCACGGTGGCAGTGGCTCGACCGAGGAAGAGATCGCCCTGGCTGTCGCGAACGGCGTCATCAAGATGAACATCGACACCGACACGCAGTACGCGTTCACGCGCTCCGTCGCCGGCTTCATGTTCAGCAACTACGACGGCGTCCTGAAGGTCGACGGCGAGGTCGGCAACAAGAAGGCCTACGACCCGCGGGCATGGGGCAAGGTTGCAGAGACTGCGATGGCGGCACGTGTCGTCGAGGCTACGCAGCAGCTCGGCTCGGCGGGCAAGTCCCTGGGCGTCTGAGCTCCGCCCCGCAGGCGATCAGTCTGCCGACCCGCGTATCTGGCCTCAGGAGATCGAGGCCAGGTACGCGGTGAAAGCGGGGTCTGACATCAGCGGAACAATCGCGAGCACGCCGACGACCAGATGAGTGACGACGGCGCCGACAAGCGGAACCCACCACGCGATCTTGCCGGCCATGGTCCGGCGCACCGAGAACCACGCGGTGATGAGGTAGCCGATGATCAGCGCGACCGCAGCGGCGGTTCCCCAGGTCTGTCCACCGTCGAGGTTGGTGAACTCGCCGGGGATCCCCATGACTTCGAAGACCGTTGCGGCGTACTGCGGAAAGTCCAAGAGTGCGAGCGCAGCGACAGCGACGTTCACCAACGCGTAGGCGAGCAGCGCGAAGGTGATGATGCGATCGATTGCCCGCGAGCGTCCAGGATCGACCGAAGCGCGCGGCGCCGCGCCTCCTTTGTTCGCGGATGCCGACGCGGGCGCATCCGTCACCGACTCGCCGGTATCGAGCGACCAGGTCGCGTCGGGCTTTTGGATGCGTGCTCGCTGCTCCTCCGGCGTCGCATAGACGCCGTACTGCGGCTGCGGTCGGTCGTCCTTGTCTTCGCTCATGCGCGCACGCGCCCGCCCCGGTGCTCGCCGGTGCTCTGCCGCAACTCCTTGGGGAGGGAGAACATCAAGTCCTCTTCGGCCGTGCGCACCTCTTCGACGTCGCGATAGCCTGCCGCCGCAAGATCCTCGAGCACCTGCTGAACCAGCACCTCGGGGACCGACGCACCGCTGGTGACACCGACGCTGGCAACCCCATCGAGCCATTCCTGCCGAATCTCGTCAGCGTAGTCGACCCGATACGCGGCCTTCGCGCCGTACTCGAGAGCGACCTCGACCAGTCGCACGCTGTTGGACGAGTTCGCCGAACCGACGACGATCACCAGGTCAGCACCCTGTGCGACCTTCTTGATGGCGACCTGGCGGTTCTGGGTCGCGTAGCAGATGTCGTCTGAGGGCGGATCCTGCAGCTCGGGGAACCGCTCACGCAGGCGCCGGACAGTCTCCATCGTCTCGTCCACCGAGAGGGTCGTCTGCGACAGCCACACCACGCGGGACGGGTCCCGCACCTCGACGGTGTCGGCCTCCTCGGGCGAGTTGACGATCGTGATGTGCTCCGGCGCCTCACCGGCTGTGCCCTCAACCTCTTCATGACCGAGGTGACCGATCAAAAGGATCTCGAACTCGTCACGGGCAAAGCGCACGGCTTCGCGGTGCACCTTCGTGACCAGCGGGCAGGTCGCGTCGATTGCCTGCAACTGGCGATCGGCTGCCGACTGCACGACGGCCGGCGACACACCGTGCGCGCTGAAGACGACGTGCGCGCCCTCGGGCACTTCGTCGACCTCGTCGACGAAGATCGCGCCCTTCTGTTCGAGCTCGGTCACGACGTGGATGTTGTGAACGATCTGCTTGCGAACGTAGACGGGCGCACCGAATCGCTCGAGCGCCTTCTCGACCGCGATCACGGCGCGATCGACTCCGGCGCAGTATCCCCGGGGCGCAGCGAGCAGCACCCGCTTGGGTCGATCGACCGGGATATCCTGGAGGCGCTCACGGCGCCGCGGAACGCGGGGCATGGGCATGTGTACCGCGGGAGTGCTCATCGGTCCGATTCTACGGGGGCGGCCTGAGCGCGGGCCGGGCAAGCCGAAAGGGATCATGACGACGTTTCAGCCCGAGCACGTTCCCGGACAGGCTCCGCCGCCGGATTCCGTGCATCCGCGGGACTCGAGCGCCCAGTCGCCGACGTCGGTTGCTCGCCTGGGCGACACCATTCGCGGCTTTGTCGAGACGTGGGGGTCGGTGTGGGTCGAGGGCGAGATCACATCGTGGAACCTTCGCGGCGGCAACGTCTTCGGGCGCATCAAAGACCTCACGACGGACGCGACGATCTCGATCCGAATCTGGTCGAGTACGCGCCAGCGGCTCCCCGCCGACCTCGCCGTCGGCGATCGGGTCGTCGCGTGCGTCAAGGCCGACTACTTCACCCGAACGGGTGATTTCAGCTTCGCCGTTTCGGCGATGCGGCATGTGGGGCTGGGCGACCAGTTGGAGCGGCTCGAGCGGCTCCGGGTCCAGCTCCGCGGCGAAGGGTTATTCGACCCCGCTCGCAAGAAGCAGCTCCCGTTCCTCCCGCACCTCATTGGCCTGATCACGGGCGAGAACTCGGATGCCGAGAAGGATGTGCATCGCAACGCGGAACTGCGCTGGCCGCGTGTGCGGTTCCGCACGCAGTACGCGGCTGTGCAGGGGGATCGTTGCGTACCCGAGACGATCGCGGCGTTGAAAGCCCTGGATGCCGACCCCGAGGTCGACGTGATCATCATCGCTCGGGGCGGTGGCGACCCGCAGACCCTCCTGGGATTCAGTGACGAGCGGCTCGTGAGGGCGGTGGCGGCGGCATCCACCCCCGTGGTCAGCGCCATCGGACACGAGAACGACCATCCGATCCTCGACGATGTGGCGGATCTTCGAGCATCCACGCCGACGGATGCCGCAAAGCGCGTGGTCCCGGACGTCGCCGAGCAAAGGGCGCTCGTGTCTCAGTTGCTCAGCCGCGCCCGCACCCGGGTGACACAGCGACTGGCCCATGACATCACCCAACTCGAACAGCTTCGCTCACGCCCCGTGCTGCGCAATCCCGAGAACGTGCTGGCCCAGCGAGCGCAGCACATCGAGCTTCTGGTCGCGCGCGGGCGCGACCACGCCGAGCGCGCCGTGGCCGTGCAAACCGCACATACCGCGCAGTTGCGCGCAGCTGTACGCGCCCTCTCCCCCGCGTCGACGCTTGCCCGCGGGTATGCGATCGCGCACGTCGCTGGTGGCGTGATCGTGCGGGATGCCGAGCAGGCGCCGTCTGGGACAGAGGTCACGGTGACCGTCGGACGCGGCTCGTTCGCTGCGCGTTCGGGAGGCGAGGTTGACGAGACCAGAACCCCCGACAGGCCGCTCTAGGATGGAAGCCATGACCGCCGCGAACCCGCCTGCACCGGGGGACGTCGACGGCCTCTCGTTCGAGCAGGCTCGCGACGAGTTGGTTCGGGTCGTCGCAGAACTGGAGCAGGGCGCACCAACTCTCGAGGAGTCGCTTCGACTCTGGGAGCGCGGCGAAGCTCTCGCGGCGCGGTGCGAGCAGTGGCTCGTCGGCGCGAAAGAACGCCTGGATGCAGCGCGTGCAGCCTCGACGCCACCGACGGGCGGGGACCAGTCGTGATGGCGCAGCGTGAGCGAATCGTCGCCGAGCTCGGCCGTCCTGAAACTCCCGAGGAGACGGCGGCGCGCAAGGCCGAGTCATCCCGCGTCTATCGCTCGAGTCAGACGTTTCGCAATCTTGTTGCGGCCCTCGTGATCACCCTCGGCATCGTCGCAATCGTCATCTTCGCCGTGCCGCGCGGCGAGCCACCAGCGCCCAAGCCGATCGACGTCGCTGCGGTAGCCGAGGATGTCTCGGGCACCCTCGGGGGTGGGGTTGCGATCGTCCCTGTCGTTCCCGAGACCTGGCTGGTCACCTCCGCCGCCGTCGCAGGAGACGACCCGCGCACGTGGACGGTGCTGTACGTCCCTGCCGAAGACGCCGGATTCGTGCGGGTCTCCCAGGGCTTCAGCGCAGACGCGGCATGGCCGACTCGCGAGCTCTCAGGAGCAGATGCGGCGGGAACCATCGTCATCGACGGTGTCGAATGGACCGAGTACGACATTCCCGACCCTGCCCGCGCCGGCAACATCTCGGCTGCTCTGAGTACGACCGCCGGCGACGACACGATCCTGGTCTACGGCGCAACGAATACCGAGACCCTCCGCGTGGTCGCGGCGGGTCTGACCGATCAGATCGTCACCGCCCAGGAGGAAAGCTCATGACGCCCACCGCGACTCCCGCCGAGGTGTGGGGCGACATGCGTGAGGGCAATGCCCGGTTCGTCTCGGGCGACCCGTCGCACCCACGGCAGGATGTCGAGCGTCGTCACGAACTGGCCGGGGGCCAGCGCCCGCGTGCCGCACTGTTCGGGTGCGCAGACTCGCGCCTCGCCGCGGAGATCATCTTCGACCAGGGCCTCGGTGATCTGTTCGTCGTCCGAAACGCCGGTCAGGTCATTTCCGACTCTGTCGTGGGCAGCCTCGAGTACGCCGTCGCGGTCCTCGAGGTCCCCCTCATCGTCGTGCTCGGCCACGACGAATGCGGTGCCGTTGCCGCCGCGATCGAATCCACCACCGTGGATGCCCCCTCTCTTCCGCCACACATCTGGCGCCAGATCGCCCCCATCGTTCCGGCGGTCCGGCGCGTGATTCGCGCGTCCGACGGCAAGCCCGTGGATGCCGAAGAAGTAGGCCGCGAGCACCTGCGTGACACCGTCGCTGAGCTCCTCCACTCCTCCGAGCTCATCAGCGATGCCGTCGCCGCCGGTACCCTCGCGATCGTCGGAGCGAACTACCGGCTGTCTGAAGGCACGGCGATCCCCGATGTCATCGTGGGCGCCGCCGAGAACCCCTGATCACTGCGGGCAGACGCCCGAACCCACCTGAAGCGAAGGAACGAGGACGTGACTGACATCGAGTACCGCATCGAACACGACACGATGGGCAAGGTGCGCGTTCCCAAGAACGCACTGTATGCCGCGCAGACCCAGCGGGCCGTCGAGAACTTCCCCATCTCGGGCGATGCGCTCGATCCCGCGCAGATCGTGGCGCTGGCGCGCATCAAGAAGGCCGCAGCGCTGGCCAACCGAGACCTCGGCACCCTGGACGCTCAGATCGCGGAAGCGATCGCTGCGGCGGCCGACGAGATCATCGGTGGTGCTCACGCCGACCAGTTCCCGATCGACGTGTACCAGACCGGCAGCGGAACGTCGTCGAACATGAATATGAACGAGGTGCTGGCTACCCTCGCGACGCACAGCCTCGGCCACACCGTGCACCCGAACGACCACGTCAACGCTTCGCAGTCATCGAACGACGTCTTCCCCACCTCGGTGCACGTCGCAGTGACCCAGGAGCTGATCGATGACCTCATTCCCGCGCTTGACCACCTGGCAGTAGCCCTCGAAGAGAAGGCAGAGCTCTGGAAGAGCGTCGTGAAGTCCGGCAGGACTCACCTCATGGATGCCACTCCCGTCACCCTGGGCCAGGAGTTCGGTGGCTACGCGCGCCAGATCCGCCTCGGCATCGAGCGTGTTCGGGCTGTCATCCCGCACGTGGCCGAGGTGCCGCTGGGTGGCACCGCCGTCGGTACCGGAATCAACACTCCTCTCGGATTTCCGCAGAAGGTCCTGGAGATCCTGGTCGCTGAGACCGAGCTGCCGATCACCGAGGCCAAGGATCACTTCGAGGCCCAAGCTAACCGCGACGCGCTTGTGGAGGCATCGGGTGCTCTGCGGACGATCGCGGTGTCGCTCACGAAGATCAACAACGACCTGCGCTGGATGGGGTCAGGCCCGAACACGGGTCTCGCCGAATTGCGGATCCCCGACCTGCAGCCGGGCTCGTCGATCATGCCCGGCAAGGTGAACCCTGTCGTTCCCGAGGCGACCTTGATGGTGTGCGCGCGCATCATCGGCAACGACGCGACGATCGCCTGGGCGGGAGCCTCGGGCGCGTTCGAACTGAACGTCGCGATCCCTGTCATGGGGACGGCACTGCTCGAATCGATCCGGCTGCTCTCGAACACGGTCCGGGTCCTGGCAGACAAGACGATCGCGGGTTTGGAAGCCAACGTCGACCGCGCCTCTGCCTTTGCCGGCATGTCGCCGTCCATCGTGACGCCGTTGAACAAGCTGATCGGCTACGAGGCGGCGGCCAAGATCGCCAAGCACGCGGTGGCCGAAGGGATCACGATTCGGGAAGCCGTCGTTGCCCTGGGCTACATCGAGCGCGGCGAGCTGACCCTCGAGCAGCTCGACGAGAAGCTCGACCTGCTGTCGATGACCCACCCGGGCTGAGCTGGCGTGGATGCGCGGAGCCGACGCTCCGGGCCATAATCACCCCATGACACGGTCCCAGCGGCCGCGATCCGCGCGCACTCGCATCGTCACGGGAGTGGTGCTGGCGTGCGCAGTCGCCCTCGCCCTCGTCGGGGGCGTGACGTTCACGGTGCAGGCTGCGGCGCTGTGGCGTGCCGGAACGCCGCTGGATGGCCTGCTGATTCCCATGATCGTCTTCGGCGTCGCATCCGTCGTCACCATTGCTCTCGTCGCCCTCGTCGGCTGGTTCGTCGCCGGGGCGGCACTGCGGTCGATCGCGGAGGTGCGTGAGGTCGCCGACAGCATGACGCTGGCCGATCTCAGCCGCCGTCTGCCATCCGAGGGAGGCGATAGCATCGCTGACCTGTCACAGACTGTCAATTCGATGCTCGACCGCCTCGAGGGTTCGGTTGACTCGCAGCGACAGCTGCTGGATGACGTGCGTCACGAGCTGAAGACCCCGATCACCATCGTGCGCGGACACCTCGAGATCATGAATGCGTCGGATCCCGCCGACGTCGAAGCCACTCGGGCGATCGGCATGGCGGAGCTCGATCGCCTCAACCGACTGGTCGAAGACATCGATCTCTTGGCAGCGGCGGAGACCGACACCTACGCGTCTGATGAGATCGATCTTGCCGCCCTCAGCACACGCATGGCGGACATGGTCGCCGTCATTCCCGGACACGACTGGCGCGTCACCGATAGAGCTTCAGGGCTGATGCTCGGCGACGGTGACCGCCTCCTTCAGGCGTGGTTGCAGCTGGCTGACAATGCCTCGAAGTACTCACCCGACGCGAGTCCGATCGACATTGGCAGCACGGCTGACGCAGGAGAAGTCCGTTTCTGGGTGCGCGACCACGGTCCCGGCGTGCCGCCGGCAATGCGCCATCGCATCTTCCGTCGATTTGACCGAGCGGGACGACGCCGAAGTGTGGGAGGCTCAGGGTTGGGATTGGCAATCGTCGATGCCATCGCGAAAGGCCACGGTGGCCATTGCGAGGTGACCGATACCCCCGGGGGTGGGGCAACGTTCACGATCCACGTGCCGCACACCAGCGGCGCGTCCTATCCGGCGCCGGTGCGCGCCGATGACGTGATCCATCAGGGGGGAAAGCGGTGACGAGGATCCTCATCGCAGAAGACGAGCCGCAGATCTCAGCGTTCGTGGAGCGGGGGCTGCGCGCAGCAGGCTACGACGTCGTTGTCGTCGACGACGGTCCACCTGCGCTCGACTTTCTTCGGGGCGGGGGGATCGACCTCGGCCTCCTCGATATCGGTCTGCCCACGGTGGACGGGCTCGAGGTGCTTCGGCAGATTCGTCGCGAGGGTCGCACGGTGCCGATCATCATGCTCACTGCCCGCACCAGCACCCGGGATACTGTCGAAGGCCTGGAGTCCGGGGCGAACGACTACATCCGCAAGCCATTCACCTTCGAGGAACTGCTCGCGCGCGTGCGCTCGCGGCTGCGGGAGGTACCCACCGACGCGGGGACGACGATCGTGCATGGCGAGGTCTCGCTCGACCTGTTGTCACGGCGGGCACTGGTTGCAGGACGAGAGGTGGAGCTATCCGCTCGCGAGTTCGCCCTCGCTGAGCAGTTCCTCCGCAACCCGGGTACGGTCTTGTCTCGCGAGCAGCTTCTCAGCCGCGTCTGGGAGATGGACTTCGATCCGGGGTCGAACGTCGTCGACGTGTACGTGCGCTATCTGCGGGGCAAGCTCGGCGCCCACCACATCGCGACTGTCCGCGGCGCCGGCTACCGCTGGGAGTAATGAGAATGCCCCCGGCGTCTGGGGTGTCGCCGGGGGCAGGCCGGTTATTGGGGGGTCACCGACCGGAGGGCCTCGCGATCTGGGGGGCTCGCGGAACCCGTTGCAACCATGGTGACAGAAGCCAGGGCCCCGATGACCGACCGCTCGATGAGACTCTTCTCATGGTTTCCTTCGCGCGCGCCCGGCGTGCGCTCGGAGCGATCCCGTCAGGACAGCTCTCCCGACTCCAGAAGGTCGGTGACCAGAGCCGCAATCGCCGAACGTTCCGAGCGCACCAGGGTGACGTGACCGAACAGCGCCTGGCCCTTGAGGGTCTCGATGACGGAGGCGACACCGTCGTGGCGCCCCACCCGGAGGTTGTCTCGCTGGCCGACGTCGTGGGTGAGCACCACTCGCGAGTTCTGGCCGATGCGGCTGAGCACCGTCAGCAGCACGTTGCGTTCGAGTGACTGGGCCTCATCGACGATCACGAAAGCGTCGTGCAGGGAGCGACCTCGGATGTGCGTCAGAGGCAGGACCTCCAGAAGTCCCCGTTCCACGACCTCGTCGAGGACGTTCCCGGAGACCACGGATCCGAGCGTGTCGAACACCGCCTGACCCCACGGGTTCATCTTTTCTGCCTGGTCACCGGGCAGGTAACCGAGCTCCTGACCGCCCACCGCGAACAGCGGACGGAAGACGATGATCTTCCGCTGCTGCTGCCGCTCGAGCACAGCCTCGAGCCCAGCACACAGGGCAAGAGCCGACTTGCCTGTGCCGGCCCGGCCACCGAGGGACACGATGCCGATCTCCGGATCCAGAAGGAGATCGATCGCGACGCGCTGCTCAGCCGAACGACCGTGCAGCCCGAACACGTCGCGGTCGCCGCGAACGAGCCGGAAACCGCCATCGCCGGTGACACGACCAAGGCCCGACCCCCGCTCAGAGTGGATGATCAGGCCCGTATTGACGGGAAGGCCCGTCACCTGGTCGCTGGTACCGACCTCGCTCTCGTAGAGATCGCTGAGTTCGTCGCCGGAGATGTCAAGGGTGGCTATGCCAGTCCACCCGGAGTCGACTGCCTGCTCAGCAAGGTACTCTTCGGCCGAGATGCCCAGGGACGCAGCCTTGACCCGCATCGGGAGATCCTTCGAGACGACGGTGACCTCCTGGCCGTCGGATGCGAGGTTCATGGCCACGGCAAGGATGCGACTATCGTTGTCTCCGAGTCGCATACCTGAGGGCAGTGCATCGGGATTGGTGTTGTTCAATTCGACGCGCAGGGTCCCACCGGCGCCGACAGGAACCGGGAAGTCAAGTCGCCCGTGCTCGACCCGCAACTCATCGAGATGACGCAGCGCCTGCCGCGCGAAGTAGCCGATCTCGGGGTCGTGCCGTTTGCCTTCGAGTTCGGTAATGACCACCACCGGGACCACGACATTGTGCTCCGCGAATCGGAAGAACGCGCGCGGATCGCTCAGCAGCACCGATGTGTCGAGCACGTAGGTGCGCAGCGTCTGATCCTGCTCGGCATCCTCGATCCGGTCATCCTGGTGAACCCGGTTCTGTGCCTGTGCTGCCCGTGTGGTCACAACCCACTCCCGCCCCGGGTGGTAATTCCCGGTACCCAGCGAGTCGACCAGGGGTCACGAGTCGCGATCCTGACGGCCGACCCGGTCGGGCGCCTTGCCCGACGAGTTGAACGTACGACGGGGAGCGGGTGGCGTAGGCATCGACACGCTGTCGGTCCCGTTACGTCGAGGTAAATTCCTCGCGGGTTCTACCAGGCTCGCGAAACAGAGTAGGCCGAAAGTGCGGAGGCGAACAGCAAGAGGGATTCGTCGTCGGTCCCGGCGTGGGTGGAGACGCGGATCGTGCCGCCGCGAGGAGTAATCGTGACTCCTGCGTTGGCGAGCGCAGCCGCCAGCGGTGCGGCATCCTGCGGTTCGGGAGCCAGGGTCACGATTCCCGCGCGAAGCTGGGGCTCTCGAGGAGTGATGACGGGAATGGCGTTCTCGTCGGCGATCTCGATCACCCGCGTCGCCCGCGTCTCGACTGCTGCGCCGATCGTCGCCACACCAACCTCGTGAATCTCATGGAGCGCACTTCCGAGGCGCGCGGCCGCAAGCGAATCGGCCTTCGAAACGATGAAGGCGCGCGCGTCACGCGACGGCTCGGGCACCTCATCCACGGGCAGCCCGTCGGCGACACCGGCGTAGCCCGAGAGCACGGGGGTCAGCCGGTCGACGGCGCGCGGGCTGTAGGAGGCGACCCCGGTGCCGCGCCCGGCGCGCAGCCACTTGTATCCGTTCGCGCAGACGACGTCGGCGGCACCGTAATCGGCGTCGACGATCCCGAGCCCCTGGATCGCGTCGACGATGAGCAGGCGATCCCCGATCACATCGCGGAGGGCGCTGAGGTCGACGCGATAGCCGGTGCGGAAATCCACGAGGCTCACGGCGACGGCGGTCACCTCATCGGTGAGGGCGTCGCGGACGGCATCCGGAGTCATGAACCCGTTCTCGGGATCCAGCCACGCCGCTCGCATGGTACCGAGCGATGCCTCGGCGCGCGCGGCGGCAATGGTGAGGGCGGGGAACTCAGCGCGCGACAGCAGCAGCGTGCCGCTGAGGCCATAGATCGCCTGCTGCAGGCCGTGGCTCGTCGAGGGCTGAATGACGATCTGCTCTGCGGGCACACCCAAGACGGATGCCGCGTGAGTACGCGACTGGTCGACGTGCTCGTTCACCAGGTCGACGCTCGAACGGCGCCCCGTGCCCAGCAGCTCGGCATCCGCGTGAACTTCGCTGCGAACATTGGGAGACAGCGGACCGAATGCCGCCCAGTCGAGGTAGCCGGGCTCGGAATCGAAGGACTCGATATACGTCGTGATGTCACCCGTCACGGTCACATTGTGGCACGCCCGAGGCGCACCACGGGCGGTTGCATCCCACGCTCAGCTGCCGAAGCGGCGCTCACGACTCGCGTAGTTGCGCAGGGCACGAAGAAAGTCCACCTCACGAATGTCAGGCCCGAGAGCCTCCATGAAGTAGAACTCGCTGTGAGCACTCTGCCAAAGCAGGAAGTCGCTGAGCCGCTGCTCTCCCGACGTTCGGATCACGAGATCGGGATCCGCCTGCCCCCCGGTGTAGAGGTGCTCGCCGATCTGCTCGGGCGTGAGGCTCGCCGCAAGCTCCTCAAGGGACCCGCCGTCCCGATCGTGGGCGGCGATGATGCTACGGACGGCATCCACGATCTCGGAGCGGCCCCCGTAACCGACCGCGAGATTCACGTGGAGGCCGGGGTTTCCCGCTGTCCGGTCCTCCGCGGCACGCAGCACGCTGGTGAGCTCAGGGGGAAGGAGCTCGGCCCTGCCCACGTGCTTGACCCGCCAGTCGCGAACCCGCGAGATCTCCTCGGCAAGCTCGGCGATGATCTGCAGCAGGTCGTTGAGCTCTGCAGCGTCGCGTTTGCGGACATTGTCCGTCGAAAGCAGGTACAGCGAGACCACCTTGACTCCGAGGTCGTCGCACCACTCCAAGAACTCGCGCATCTTCGCAGCACCCGCACGATGACCGTGCGCGGCAGTCTCATACCCGAGCTGACGAGCCCACCGACGATTGCCGTCGATCATCATCGCGATGTGATGCGGCATGTTCTCCGGTGTCAGTTCGCGGCGGAGTCGAGCTGTGTAGAGCCGATACAGCGGGCCCTTGCCGCGCGCTGTTCCGACTCCCGATGCCACACGGCCACGTTACTCCTGCGCCACACCGATGCGAGGACGATCAGCAGCACCGGCGCGTTCCCCCGCGGGAATACTCGGGCCCGTAGGCTCGGGGTGTGACCCCGTCTGGCGTGAACCACCCGACCGAGCGCCCGGCCGCCGAATGGGACGAGGCCGTCGATGGCGCTGAGATGCCCCGACTGCCCCTCATCGAAGAGGCCGAGGCAGTCGCCTCCGACGAACTCAAGCCGTCCTGGCGCGGCTGGATCCACGCGGCGACCTTCCCGATCGCGATCGCTGCCGGCATCGTCCTCATTGTGCTGTCACAGGGCGCGGCGGCGAAGTGGTCGGCTGCCGTATTCATGCTCACATCGCTGCTGCTCTTCGGCAATTCAGCCCTGTACCACCGGTTCCGCTGGAAGCCGAAGACCCGTGCCGTCCTCAAGCGCATCGATCACGCCAACATCCTGCTGCTGATCGCGGGAACCTACACCCCGATCGCGGTGCTCGCGCTCCCGACAAGCCAGTCGGTCATCCTGCTTTCTCTCGTCTGGGGCGGGGCGATTCTCGGCATCCTGTTCCGCGTGTTCTGGATCGACGCGCCGCGATGGCTTTATGTGGCGCTCTACCTCGTGCTCGGCTGGGCGGCGGTCATGTACATCGTGCCGCTGTTCCAGGCCAACGCCGCCATGATGGTCCTTGTCGCGGTGGGCGGCATCCTCTACACACTGGGCGCCGTCGTATACGCGCTCAAGCGCCCGAACCCGTGGCCGAACCACTTCGGATTTCACGAGATCTTCCACGTGTGCACAGTGCTCGCGTTCCTGTGCCACTGGACGGCGTGCCTGCTCATCGGACTCAGCCCCGCCTATCACGGCTAGCGCCCCGCGCAGCTAGGACCGCTCGGGCTCTCCGGGCTCGGGATCTCCGCCGTCAGTGTCTGCGGGCTCTGAACCCGACTCCGCGGCAGCTTCCGCCCGCGCCTCGGCGTCCAGTTCTTCGCGGATGTCGGCGCGCACCCGGCCACGACGGATGCGACGCATCATGTCGGTGATGAGCAAGATAACGACGACCGCCAGCAGTGCGATGACCAGAAAGCCCCACGGGCCCGGGGTGACGAGGTCGGGGTTGACCGTCTCCGACGGGCTTGGAACCGGGGTCGAGGTCCCCAACAAAATGCGCATCATGTCTCGTTTCGACTGGCCAGCGTCTAGCCTGGAGTTCCAGCCTAACGACTCACGAGACACCGCCGATGACGACCGCCCCCCCCACCTCTGACGACGCGATCCGCGCGAAACTCGACGATCGCTACGGACGCCGACGCGCACGCGCACCGCGGTGGGTCATCGGCCTCGGACTCGTGATCGTCGTTGCCGTCATCGGATGGTTCGGCTGGATGACGGTGGCCAGTTCCCTCGAAAGCGTGGATGCCGACACCACCGGATTCACCGTGGTCGATGACGGGTCAGTGAGCCTGAGTTTCCAGGTGACGGCGCCCCTGGAGCGCGAGGTAGCGTGCATCCTTGAGGCGCAGGACGAAGAACACGGCATCGTGGGTTGGCGGGTACTGGTGATTCCTCCCTCGAGCGATCACACGCGGGCGTTCGTCGAGACGATCCCGACGACAGCGGCAGCGACGACGGGTTTGATCAACTCCTGCTGGGTGACGTAATCTAGCGGGACGAATTCCACGACGCCCTGGCGCTGCCGGGGCGTCTTGCCATATCGGCGCCGACGAAAGGAGACGCTCGTGTCCAGCGATGCCCCGGTGACCTTCCTGACCCAGGAGGCCTTCGACCGCCTCCACGCCGAGCTCGAGCACCTGTCAACCGTCGGCCGTGAAGAGATCGCCAAGCGCATCGAGATTGCACGCGAAGAGGGCGACCTCAAGGAGAACGGCGGGTACCACGCCGCCAAGGACGAGCAAGGCAAGCAGGAGGCGCGGATCCGCACGCTCCAGGCCCTGTTGAAGAACGCCACGGTGGGCGTCGCGCCCGAGAGCACGGGCGTCGTCGAGCCGGGCACGGTCGTGACCGCCGTCGTCGCCGGTGGCGAAGAGGTTTTCCTTCTCGGTAACCGCGAGATCGGTGCCGGGTCAGAGCTCGATGTCTACAGCGAGGCGTCGCCGCTGGGCTCTGCCATCCTGGGGCTGAAGGAAGGCGACAAGACGTCGTACACCGCGCCCAACGGGCGGGAGATTGCGGTCGAGGTCGTCAAGGTCGAGACCTACGGCGGGCAATAGGCCGCCGCATCAGTCCGCGTCGACGTGGACGACGAACCCGGCGTTCTCGAGCGTCGCGATGACGTGCGCCTTGTGTTCTTCGCCGCGCGTCTCGACACTCAACTGCAGGATCACCTCGCTGATCTGAAGACCCTGCCCATGACGGGTGTGCAGGACTTCAATCACGTTGGCGCCCGCAAGCGCAAGCAATTCTGAGACCCGCGCCAGCTGTCCGGGGCGATCCGGCAAGGGGATGCGCATCGTCATGTAGCGACCGGATGCCGACAGTCCGTGTGCGACGACGCGCTGCAGCAGCAGCGGGTCGATGTTGCCACCCGACAGGACGCACGCGGTCGGCCCGTGAGCTGTGACTTTGCCAGCGAGGATGGCCGCAACACCGACGGCCCCAGCAGGCTCGACGACCTGCTTCGCGCGCTCGAGCAACACCAGCAGTGCCCGCGCGATGTCGTCCTCGGACACCGTGACGACCTCATCCACCAGCTCGCTGATGATCTCAAAGGGCAGATCTCCCGGCCGTGCAACGGCGATTCCGTCGGCGATCGTCGCCCGAGTGGCAACCTCCAAGGGCCGTCCGGCTGCAAGCGACGCCGGGTAGGCTGCGGAGTTTTCGGCTTGGACGCCGATGACGCGCACCGTGCGGCCGACTGCCGCGGCGCGCGCCTTCACCGCGGCGGCGACACCCGACAGCAATCCCCCGCCGCCGATCCCGATGATGACGGTATCGAGGTCGGGCATGTCATCCATCAGTTCGAGGCCGAGGGTGCCCTGCCCGGTGATGATGTCCCCGTGGTCGAAGGGGTGAATCAGCACGGCGCCGGTGCGCTCCGCGAACTCCGCCGCCAGGCGAAGCGGCGTCTCGACGGTGGCACCCTCGAGGATGACGTCAGCGCCATAGCCGCGCGTAGCAAGGAGCTTCGGGACGGGCACCCCGAGCGGCATGAAGATCGTCGCCGGGATTCCGAGTTCACGGGCAGCAAGCGCAACCCCCTGTGCGTGGTTTCCTGCCGATGCAGCAACGACACCGCGCGCGCGCTCATCTTCCGTCAGCCGCGACAGCCGGTACGCGGCACCGCGGATCTTGAACGAACCGGTGCGCTGCAGGTTTTCGAGCTTGAGTGCGACGGGGACGCCGAGCAGGTCGGTCAGGTGCAGGGACTCGTCCATCGGTGTGCGCCGGATGACGCCCGAAAGAGTTGCTGCAGCATCCTCGATCTCGGCCAGGGTGGGGATGCTCACTTGCTGATTCTCCTCGGGCGGGGAACTGTCGACCAAATCAGGTCGGGGGCGTCGAGTTTCGCACCGGGCTCCCATGCCCGGTCGCCGAGGTAGACCGCCACGACGTTGATGAACGCGGCGAGCGGCACGGCAAAGAGCGCTCCCGGGATTCCGGCTATCAGCGCGCCACCGGCGACCACCAGGACGACGGCGAGCGGATGCACCTTGACGGCGGATCCCATGAGGAGCGGCTGGAGAACGTGGCCCTCCAGCTGCTGGACGCCGAGCACGACCACCAGCATCCACAGCGCGATCCAGGGTCCGTTGTAGACGAGGGCCAAGAAAACGGCGAGCGCGCCGGTGACGACGGCACCGACGATGGGGATGAAGGAACCAAGGAACACGAGCACCGCGATGGGAATCGCGAGCGGAACGCCGAGCAGGAAAGCCCCCAGACCGATTCCGATCGCGTCGATCGTCGCGACGAGCAACTGGGTCCGCGCATAGTTGGCGACGGTCACCCAACCGGCACGGCCTGCCCCATCGACAGCGGGCCGCGCAGCGCGCGGGAACAGCCGGGTGGTCCAGCGCCAGATCCCTGCCCCGTCGGCGAGGAGCGTAAGGAGGATGAAGATCGTCAGCAGCGCGCCCGTTGCGACGTGGCCGACGGTGGTGCCGATCGCCAGCGCACCCGACCACAGGAGCTCGGCCTGCTGTTGGATGAAGGTCCAGGCCTGCGCGAGCAGGTCGTCGATCTGGGTCGCGGTCAGGTGGAGCGGACCGTCGATCAGATACTGCCGGAACTGCTGGACTGCCTCGATCGTACGCAACTGTACCGACGACCACTCCCGCGTGATCTGCCAGATCGCAAGCCACAGCAAGCCGGTGACGACGGCTGCCGTGCCGAGGACGGTGATGGCGATGGCGAGCCATCGCGGGAAGCGCAGGCGCAGCATCCCCGTGAACGCGGGCCAGACCAGCGCCGTGATCAGGATCGCGATCAGCAACGGAATGACCAGCAACTTGAGCTGAATGACGAGCCAGATCCCGACACCGATCGCCGCGGCAATGACCAGGAAGCGCCACGCGTACGCGGCGGCAAGCTGGAAGCCTGAGGGGATGCCGCGCGTTTGCTGCATCGTGACGATCCGTCGCCGGTCCCGGATCGCGTCGAAGAACGACCCCGTGGGCTTGTCGTCGGACGTGCTCATCCATTCAGTCTAGAACTGGCACATGCCGCGAACCGGATGTGCTGGCGCGCTAGCGTGGGGGTGTGAAACGTGGCCCCCTGATCGCCGTCGTTGCGGCGGGAGTCGTGCTTCTGGCAGTCGCCGGACTTGTGCTGTGGCTTCTCCAACGCCCGCCGGGACCGCAGGCAGTCGCCGAGGATTACCTCCGTGCCCTGGCCGGCGGCGACGCCGAGACGGCGTTGGATCTCGTCGCCTCCGACAGCCTCGATCCGTCGATGATCGAAGCCGCGTTCGCGGGGGCTACTGCCACGATCTCGGATGCCGAGGTCACAGGCGTCATCGAGGATGGCGAGACTGCCACCGCGTCGATTACCTACACCCTCGATTCGACCTCCGGCTCGGGTGAGCTGATGCTTCAGCAGACTCCCACCGGCTGGAAAGTCGCCCCGGACGGGCTGGGTACGGTGACGATCACGTCGGCCCTCGGTGATGCCGCCGCGATCGGCACAGCGGTGTTCGGGGTGAACGAACCCGTCGTGTTGCTGCCCGCGCTCTACCAGATCGACGCCGCTCCGGTCGGCATCCTGACCGGAGCGCTGACCGTCGCCGTGGCACCTGGCTCGGCCGCGACAGCAGCACTGCAGCCGCAGCTCTCGGACACCGCGCTCGAGACGGCATCCGCACAGGTGCAGGCATACGTCGACGCATGCACCGCTCCTGCCGATGCGGTGCCCGAGAACTGCGGCATCCGGGTTCCCTGGGCCGCAGACCTCGCCACACTGACCTCGCTCTCTTTCCGCGTCGAGACGGCGCCGACGCTCGCCTTTGCCGAGGACCTGTCGAGCTTTGCCGCCACCGGCGGGGTCCTCGTCGCGACGGCATCCGGCACGACCCGGGACGGATCGGCGGGGACGTTCACCTATCGCACCGACGATTGGTCGCTGCGCGGAGGCATGGCCTTCACCGGCAACCAACTCGTTCTGTCGGTCGACTGACCGACCCAGCTGCCAGCGGTGATCTCAGAACTGCCCGCCCATCGTGTGCAAGCGTTCAATGCGGTCTGGGATCGGCGGGTGGGTTGCGAACAGGCGCGACATGCCCTTGGCGCTGAGTGGGTTGGCAAACCACAGGTGGGCCATCGACGTGTTCTCGCGGCTGAGCGGTTGCGCGTGCTGCTCGAGCTTGGCGAGCGCCGAGGCGAGGCCGTCCGGGTCGCGGGTCGTGAGCGCGCCGGTTGCGTCGGCGAGGTACTCGCGTTGACGCGAGATCGCGGCCTGGACCGCACCGGCGAGAAGCGGTGCGACGATCGCTGCGACGATGCCGAAGATGAGGAAGAACAGCTGCGCTTGGCCGTTGTTGCCCCCTGAGCGGCGTAGACCACCGAAGAACGCCATCCGCATCAGGATGTCGGCCAGCAGCCCCACCGCCACGACGAGGCCGAACACGATGAGCGACACCCGGATGTCGTAGTTGCGGATGTGGCCGAGCTCGTGTGACAGCACGCCCTCAAGTTCGCGGTCGGTCATGATCTCGAACAGGCCCGTCGTCACGGTGATCGCAGCCTGTTCGGGTTTGCGGCCGGTGGCGAAGGCGTTCGGCGCGGCATCCTCGACGACGTACAGGCGGGGCATCGGCGTGCCGGTCGTGATGCACAGGTTCTCGACGAGCCGGTAGTAGCGGGGCGCCTCCTCGCGGGACACAGGGATGGCGCCGGCCATCGCAAGCGCCTCACGGTCGGCCGCGAAGTACTGCACGGTGGCGTAGCCGACGGCGAAGATCAGCACGAAAGCCGTCACCCACCAGTTGTTGCCCATGAGCCATCCGGCGAGCAGCCCGATGGCTCCCAGGCCCACGACGAACAGGACGAGGATGAACCAGGTGTTGCGCTTGTTCCGCGCGATGGCGCTGTACATGCGACCTCAGGGGTCGATCAGAACTGAATGCGCGGCGGCTCGGAGATCGCTGCCCCGTCGACGACCTCGAAGAACTCCCGCTCAGTAAAACCGAGATTCTTCGCGAAGAGGTTGTTCGGGAAGACCTTGATCTTGGTGTTCAACTCGCGAACGCCACCGTTGTAGAAGCGGCGGGATGCCTGAATCTTGTCTTCGGTGTCGACCAGCGCCTGCTGCAACTGCAGGAAGTTCGTGCTGGCCTGCAGCTGGGGGTAGGCCTCAGCGACGGCGAACAGCGACTTGAGAGCTTGCTGCACGTGACCTTCGGCGACACCAGCTTCTGCGGGCCCGGATGCGGAAAGGGTCTCGGCTCGCGCCTGGGTGACGTTCTCGAACACCGCTCGCTCATGGGCCGCGTAGCCCTTGACGGTCTCGATCAGCCCCGGAATCAGGTCAGCTCGTCGCTTGAGCTGGACGGTGATGTCACTCCACGCCTCATCGACACGCACGTTCAGCTGCACAAGCGAGTTGTATGTCGCCCACAGATAGATACCGACGATGACGACGAGCGCCACGACGATCAGAACCGGGATCAGCCACTCCCACATGGCCCCCATCCTAGGGGACTCGGCTGCCCGCTGACTGTGAGTGCGTCGGGTGCCGCCACCACGGGATCAGGCGCCGAGGACCCGTTCCAGGTAGGTGTTCTGGAACGCGCGACGCGGGTCCAGCCGATTCCGCAACGACACGAAGTCATCGAACCGGGGGTACCGCTCACGCAGCCTGTCGGCATCCAGCGTGTGCATCTTGCCCCAGTGTGGTCTTCCGCCGTGGGCGAGCATGATCTGCTCGACGGCGGTGAAGTACTCCGTCGGGTCTTCACGCCAGTATCGGTGGACGGCGATGTAGCCCGAGTCGCGGTCGTGCGCTGTCGAGAGCCACCGATCATCGGCGGCGGCGAAACGCACTTCCACCGGGAAGGAGATTCGCCATCCGCGAGCACGAATGAGCGCCCGCATCTCGTCGAATGCCGGACGCACGGCAGCCGCCGGCAGCGCATACTCCATCTCGCGGAAACGTACGGTGCGGCTCTGGGTGAAGACCCGGTTGGACCGGTCGGTGTAGTCGCGGTTGCCGGTGAGCTTAACTGCGAGCCGAGAGAACGGGGGCACGACGGCGGGGACGCGCGCACCGACACCGCACACTGCGCGATAGACACCGTTCGCGAGGAGTGTCTCATCGACCCACTTCCCCACCACAGGCAGGGGCTTGCGGACGGCTGATTCGGGCAGACGCGTGTTGCACTTGGTCAGTGCGACATCCGTGTGGGGGAACCAGTAGTACTCGAAATGGTCGGTGCTCGCGACCCGATCATCGAGCGTGTCGAGCACGTCCAGGAGAGGCTCGGGGCGCTCCGTTGCTTCGAGCACGAAGGCAGGAACGCATTGGACCGTGATATCGACCAGGATGCCGAGCGCGCCAAGGCCCAGGGCGACAGCGGGGAGGAGGTCGGAGTTCTCGGTGTCGCTCACCCGCAGGATGTCGCCGGTTCCCGTGACGAGTGTGACGCCGACGATCTGCGTGGATATCCCGCCGAAGGCCGCGCCGGTTCCGTGTGTCCCTGTCGAGATAGCACCGGCAATGGTCTGCCGGTCGATGTCTCCGAGGTTCTGCATCGCCAGTCCGTGCGGCGCGAGAAGCCCCGGGATCTGGTGCAGTCGCGTTCCGGCACGCAGAGTGACGCGACGGCGTTCGTGATCGATGGAAACGAGACCTGAGAGATCGGTGAGATCGAGCAGGACGTCGGGTGCGATAGCGATTCCTGTGAAGCTGTGCCCGGCGCCCACCGCCTTGATGCGTCGGCCGCGGGTGATGGCAGCCTGCACCGAGCGCTGGACGGCATCCGGGGATGCCGGGAACTCGACGCTCTGCGGTCGTACCCGCGCCGAGCGTGCCCAGTTCTGCCAGGTACCACCGGGTCGTGTCACAGGAACGCCTTCCCTTCGCCGCGATACGTCGGTGCTTCGCCGACGACGGTGTCATCGTCCACGAGCAGATAGTGATCCACGCGCTCGGCGAGCTCCCCGCTCTTGGCATGCCGGAACCACACCCGATCCCCGACGCTCAAGCTTCGAGCAGCTTCGCCCTGCAACGGGGTCTGTACCTCCCCCGCTCCTTCGCGAGGCAGCGTTCGAAGGCCCGCGGGCCACACCGGCTTCGGTTGACGCGACGCGACGGGCGGGCCTGACGCGATCCATCCGCCGCCCAGCACCGTCGCGATGTCGGAAGTGGGCTTGCGGACAACCTCAAGGGAGAAGGCTGCAGCCGGCTGAGGAGCGAAGGCGCGGTATCCGTCGAAGAGGTGGCCGGCGAACAGGCCGCTTCCCGCCGTCACTTCCGTAACAGCCTGGTCGGATGCCGTGAACTCCAATGATCCGGTTCCACCGCCGTTGACGAACTCGAGGGGGGCGATCGGGCGGAGGGCGGCGACGATCGCCTGACGTCGCTCCAGAAGTTCGGCGGACGATCGCTGCTGCATCCATCGAATGAGGCCATCACCAGAACCGGTAGCATCGCCCTGGCCCGCAATCTGCGCCTCGTACATCATGAGTCCGACGAGTCGGAAACCGTCGCGTCGGGTGATGGCCCGCGCGAGGCTCGCCACCTCCCCCGGTTCGTGCACGGGCGAGCGGCGCACGCCGATATGGCCGAGCGCGGGGGCGCGCCACGATGCGTCGGCATCGATCGCGAGGCGGATCGTCGGCCTTGCACTCGGCGGTACGACGGCGTCAACGACGTCGAGCTGGGCGAGATCGTCGACCATGAGGGTGACGCGCGTGCATGCCTCCTCGCTCTGGGCGAGGGCGAGGATCGCCGCGCGGTCAACGGTCGGATACCCGAGCACGACGTCGTCGTGCGTCTCGGCGAGCCAGAGCGCTTCGGGCAGCGTGAAAGCGAGAATCCCGGCATAGCCGGGGAGCGCGAGGGTCGCGTCGATGGCTTCCCGCACACGAATGGACTTGCTCGCGACGCGGATCGGGACGCCCGCCGCGCGCACCGCCATGTCGAGTGCGTTGTGCCGGAGGGCCCCGAGGTGCAGGGTCGCCACGGGACCGGAAACGTCGGCTATCGCATCCGTTTGTCTGCGCCAATAGGTGGCGGCGTCGGGAGCCGGTTGTTTCGCATCCGCCATGGACTGAGCAAGCGACACCATGACGGCACTCTACTGGCCGAACGCGAGCTCACCGGTACGGCGTGCACGGATCACCTCGCCGAGCTCGCGCCGCGGACCCAGCACATCTATCGTTGCCTGCTCCAAGGCATGTTCAGGCGGCGTTGGGGTAGAAGGTGGGGAGGTGTCGTTCAGGTTTCACGACATACCGGCGGCCGTGTGGGGATACCCATTCCAACGACCCGTCGTCGAGGTGGGTGATCACCCACCCGCCGTGATGCTTTACCGTGTGGTGGCCTTGGCACAACGGTGCCGTGTTCGTCACGGACGTTTCACCGCCGTCGGCCCACGCGACCGAATGATCGATCTGACACTGCGAGGCAGGTTTCCCGCATCCCGGGCCCATGCACCTGTCAGCCCGCCACGTCACCAGTCTCGCCATCTCCGGCGGTGGCCGATACCTCGTGCGCCCAACCGAGACCACGGCCCCGGTCTCCGGGTGGGTCAGAACCCGCATCCACCCCGACGCGTTACCGGCCAGCTCCCGGGCCGTCTCGATCGGGATCGGACCAACCCCCTCCACCTCCGCCGGATCGGTCACCCCCTCAACACCCAGCAGCGCCAGGGCGGGGACGGTGACGACCACGGTCGCGCGGATCCCCCGAGCCTGCTCCGGGTGCTGGGCCACAGTCCCGTCGATGAGGAGATCGCAGAACACGTCAGCACGAATCTCATCCAACGACCGCTCCCCCGAACCATCGGGCGAACCGCCCCGGGTCGAACCGCGGTCGTGGTCACGGATCACCACCGCCTGCTGGGTGACACGCCCGTAGATCGCATGGGCTTCCACCGACGGAACCAGAGCGTGCACCCACGACATCGAATCCCCCGCAGGCTCCACCAGGATCCGACGCCCCCGCACCGCCACCTGGTGACGCTCGGTCAACGTGGGGGCGGTTTCCCGGTCGATCAGGCGGCGTAGCGCCCGCCGGAACGACCCCACCGGCAACGACTCCGCCAACCCCAACGCCCGCCCCACCAACCGTCCCGCAACATCAGGGCCCAACACGTCGAGGTCATCGACAAGGATCTCCGCGTGCCGAACGGTCACCCGCGACCGAGACAACGACTCCAACACCGCCGGGTACGAGTGCACAAGCGACTCGGCGCGAGCGAGCATCATTCCTGCCGCGTTCTCCGTCACCCGCAGAGCCGACGCGAGCTCCAGCCGCAGGGACCGCATCACCAGCTCCCGGGATCCACCCCCGTACCGGGTGACGTCATCGAGGGCCTCCAGGCGCAGGTCATCGACCCGAGCGAACCGCTGCGCAGCGAACACCGCCTCAAGATCAGCAGCCTCAAGCACAAGAGCGACAGCATCCGGACGCGGTGGAACCCAGCCGGCCACCTCAGCATCCCACTCCCGCACATCCCCCTCATGCACGAACCCGTCAGCATCCGGAACCCCGGGCCACCGCCCCGAATCACCCGCACCGACTGCTTCCATACCCCGACACTACGAGGGGCCTCCGACATTCACACCCCGAGCTTCACGAGCCACGAGTGATTGACTTGGCGAGTGGACCTGAGCCCGTGCCTCGCTCGTGATATCGCGGATCTGACGACGTTTCTGGCCACAGCAGACCTTACGATCAGCGGCATCGAGGAACCGGGAGTACGAATCTGGGTCGAGCGAGACGACTCGGGAGAAATGGTCGGAAGCACGGGTTACGAGCTCAGCGGAGATGGTGATCACGCGCTCATTCGGAGTGTTGCCGTAGCGACTCCTGTTCGCGCCCGCGGCCGCGGAAACGCCCTCGCACGGTTCGCTCTCGCTCGGGCAGCCGAGGGAGGCGCGACACGTGCGTGGCTATTCAGCCGGCGCTCTGGCCCGTTCTGGCAGCAGTTGGGTTTTGAACCTGCCAACAGATACGAGCTTGCAGAGTCGCTAGCGAACACCCATCAGGTTCGGTTCTTCCAGCAGA
The DNA here is from genome assembly GCF_030149085.1 of Microbacterium sp. GTDB lineage: Bacteria > Actinomycetota > Actinomycetes > Actinomycetales > Microbacteriaceae > Microbacterium. Next base: position 46,624 of record NZ_JASBSF010000289.1, read on the forward strand.
CCGGACAACTGCACAACGAACGGGCGTGGTCGCGGGCGATCAAGCCTCAAGGTTGAGTCGGTAGCCCATCCCTGATTCGGTCAGCAGGTGGACCGGATGGCTGGGGTCGACCTCCAACTTCTTACGCAACTGCGAGATGTAGAGACGCAGGTACCCGGTGTCCGTCACCTGCTCGGTGCCCCAGAGGGTCTTTAGCAGCGTCTGCCGCGTCACCAGAGTGCCGGGGTTGCGGGCGAGGAACTCCAGCATCCGCCACTCGGTCGGAGTGAGATGAACACGGGCGCCGCGTCGCCGAACACTCTTGGCTAACAGATCGACCTCGACGTCCCCGAAGCGCACCACGGATTCTCCCGTCGGCGCCGATGAGGACCGCCGTGTCAGTGCACGCAGACGTGCGAGGAGCTCATCGATCTGGAACGGTTTGGTGACGTAGTCATCTGCGCCGGCATCCAGCGCCTCGACCTTGTCGCCGGAACCCGAACGTCCTGACACCACGATGATCGGCACCTCGCTCCAGCCTCGAATGGCGTGGATGACCCCGACCCCGTCGAGGTGCGGCATCCCGAGATCGAGCATGATCACGTCGGGGTATTCCTTGGCGGCGAGCGCGATCGTCGTCGGTCCGTCGGGGGCCGCCACGACGTCGTAACCGTGCGCCGCGAGCGTGATGCGCACGGCCCGCACAAGTTGCGGGTCGTCGTCTGCGACCAGAACCTTCATGACGCCACGCCCGTCCGCTCGTCGGCAGCCGCATCGTCATCCTCGGCCACAGGTGCAGTGCCAAGCTCCACCACCATCGTCAGGCCACCGCCCGGAGTATCCTCGGCCGTCAATGTCCCGCGCATACCCTCGGTGAAACCGCGGGAGAGCGCAAGCCCCAGCCCGAGCCCCGTCGTGTTGTCGGTGTCGCCCAGCCGCTGGAACGGCGTGAACATGTCGGATCGACGATCCGTCGAGATGCCAGGACCACGGTCGATGACCCGCACCTGAACGCGATCACCGAGAACGCTGGTCGTCACTCTCACCGCGGTACCGACCGGCGAGTGACGCTGTGCATTGGAGAGCAGGTTGACCACGACACGCTGCAGCAACACGGGGTCGGCGAGCACATTCGGCACCCCCACGTCCAGAGCAAGCTCCACCGCGCTCGGACCCAAACCGAGTTCGTCGAGCGAAGCAAGCACGACGTCTCCGACATCCGTCGACGTCAGCGAGACGGCGAGTGCTCCGGCCTCGATCCGACTGACATCGAGCAAGTCGGTGAGAAGCCGCGAGAGGGTGTCGAGGCTCTCGACTGCTGTGTCCAGCAGATCCGCGCGGTCCTGCTCACCGAGCGCGGCCCCCGCGGCGCGAAGCCCGCCGACAGCGGCAAGCGCGGCGGCGAGCGGGCGACGAAGGTCATGGCTCACCGCCGAGAGGAGGGCGCTGCGGACCTGATCGGCTTCAGCAAGGATGTCGGCTGCCCGGGCGGTCTCCTGAAGTGCTGTCTGCTCGAGCGCGGCGTCGAGCTGGGCGACCACAACACCCAACAAGCGCCGCTCCGATGCGTCAAGATCGCCGCCGTGAAGTTCCAACGTCGCGCGCTCGCCGATGGGTACGTCGCTGTGTCGCCCGTTCGGCAGCGGCTCGCCGTCGGTTGCGAGCACCTCGCCCGATTCGCCGACGAGGCGGGCGCCGGACATTCCGAACGACTCGCGCGCACGAGCAACGAGGGCCGGAACGGCGCCCTGACCACGCAGCACCGAGCCCGCGACAGTTCCAATGAGCTCGGCTTCGGCGGTGGCGCGCCGGGCATGACGCGCCGCACGAGCCGACCGCAGAGAAGACGAGAACGCCCCGCGCGTAGGCCTGCCATGTCTGCTCAGAGCGCGAATCGTCTCCGATCAGCCGGTATACGCCTCGTTCGACGCGCCAGTCCTTCGTCGACGCGTAGGTACGGGCTATCCAGTCGCCCAGGGGGCGGTGGAGCAAGGCGAGGATCAGCAGCACGGTGCAGATCTGAAGGATGCCTGCCCAGATCGTCGAAGCATCCACGTCAGAACCTCTCCGGGTTCAGCAGCGCAACGATGAGATAGACGAGCGCAGCCACCGCGAGCGTGACGGCAAGCACAGAGAACACGATCATCGGCGCTCACCTGCGACCGGCAGGGAGGGAGAAGGGTCCGAAGACGGCCGGATCAGCCGCTCGACCCCCTTTGCGATCAGGCCGACGAGCGCGAACAGGGCGAGCGTAGCGGCCACGGAAATGACGTCGAGCACGGGGAACTCCCGGGGTTGCTGTTACGCCGTCGGATGACGGGCGCTGAACAGATGCAACCTCTTCCCCGCAGCGGGGTCGACGATCCTCACGGAATCCATACGGTCACGACCCGCATGCTCACGGATCCTCGACGATGCTCCGCGCCGCGCGGAGCCTCCGGCGGCGTGGGCCCGAGTGTGACTCTCGCCCACCAAAGCGACGAGGCACGCCGCCGCGCTGCGCGCGGCACCGTGCC
>NZ_JASBSF010000293.1 GCF_030149085.1 Microbacterium sp.
ACTCGACGCAGCGCAGGTGCAGGATCTTGGCGCCGCAGGCGGCCATCTCCAGCATCTCCTCGTAGGAGACCCGGTCGCGCGTGCGCGCGGTCGGCACGATCCGGGGGTCGGCGGTGAACACGCCGTCCACGTCGCTGTAGATCTCGCACACGTCGGCTTCGAGGGCCGCGGCGAGCGCCACAGCCGTCGTGTCGGAGCCACCGCGGCCGAGGGTCGTGATGTCACGGGTGTCCCGGTTGAAGCCCTGGAAGCCGGCGACAATCACGATTGCGCCCTCATCAAGAGCCTCGCGGAGTCGAATGGGGGTGACATCGACAATGCGGGCGGCGCCGTGCGTGGCATCCGTGATCATCCCCGCCTGGCTGCCGGTGAACGAGCGCGCCTCGAAACCCATCGATGAGATCGCCATTGCCAGCAACGCCATCGAGATCCGCTCACCGCTGGAGAGCAACATGTCGAGTTCCCGGGGCGCAGGAATCGGTGCAACCTGACCCGCGAGGTCGAGAAGCTCGTCGGTCGTGTCTCCCATCGCGCTCACCGCGACGACCACGTCGTGACCGGCACGACGTGTATCGACGATCCGTTTGGCGACGCGCTTGATGCTCTCGGCGTCGGCGACCGACGACCCGCCGTACTTCTGGACGATCAGCGCCACATGCAACTCCCGGGATGACAGGCTCGGATGCCGAACCCAGCGTCCCATTCTACGGACGGCAGCATGCCCGCCGAGTCATGCGGCGGCGGGACCGCGACGGCTCACACCGAGCGGCGGCCCTCGAAGGCACGCCCGAGGGTGACCTCGTCGGCGTATTCGAGGTCGCCACCCACCGGCAGTCCCGAGGCAAGCCTGGTCACCGTGATCTGCAGGGAGGTCAGCAGGCGCGACAGATAGGTCGCGGTGGCCTCACCCTCGAGGTTGGGGTTCGTGGCAAGGATGACTTCCTGCACTGTCCCGTCAGCCAGGCGCTGCATGAGCTGCGCAATGCGCAGATCATCGGGGCCGACACCCGCGATCGGGCTGATCGCGCCGCCGAGCACGTGGTAGAGACCCCGGAACTCGCGCGTGCGCTCAATGGCCGCGACATCCTTCGCGTCCTCGACGACGCAGATCAGTGTCTGGTTGCGGCGGGGGTCGCGGCAGATGCTGCAGCGATCCTGCTCGGACACGTTGCCGCAGATCTCACAGAATCGAACCTTCTCGCGCACCTCGGCGAGCAGTTGCGACAGGCGCGACACGTCAAATGACGGAGTCTGCAGGATGTGGAAAGCGATCCGCTGGGCCGACTTCGGACCGATACCGGGAAGCCGACCGAACTCGTCGATCAGGTCTTGGACGATGCCGTCGTACATGTTCAGCCGAACCTCGTCGGTGACGCGTGCGGCTCTTCACGGATGAAGCGCGCATCCAGCAACTGGCGAACGACAGCCTCTCCGTAGCGCTGTGCCCCGTCGGGCGCGCGCGCGATCCGCTGTGCGATCACCGGCGCCTGGTCGAGAGCGACATCCAGATCGACTGCGTCGCTGTCTTCATCGTCGCCGGGGAGTGGTTCGTCGGCTGCCATCACGTCGCCCTCGCGGGGAGCGGGAACGTACGTAGCGACACTGGCCGGCGCATCCTCAGGCTCGTCGTCGACGGCGAGAGACGGGGCAAGGACGGCGGTCGGTGCCTCGGCGGAGGAAGGGATCGGAGCAACCGCCCAGTCCGTCACGGCGGGAGCCGCGGCCGCCGCTGTCGCTCCCCCGCGAGGTTTGGGCGCAGGCGTCGGCCCGGCAGGGCCCGACCCACCGGAGGGTCCCTCATCTGACGGGCCGGCCGAATCCGTGGAACCGGCTGCGGGGTCATGCTTGGCGAGGTACTTCACCCGGATGCCAAGTACCTGCTTGATCGCAGTCCGAAGATCCTCGCTGGGTCCTGCGCCGGCAAGAAGATGCTTGAACTTGGCAACGTCGGAGGCGTTGGCGAACGTGAGGGTGAGCACGTCGCCGGAGAAGTCGGCAACACTCGCGACCGACACCAGCAACCACGACGATCGACTGATGCCCTCCAGCGCGCCGAGCACGGCTTCCCACCGCTCCCGCACAACGTCGAGCGTCACCGGCTCGGTCGGTGGCGCGGGCGGCGCGGCGGGGGCGCTGGCTTCCGGAGCGCTCGCTTCAGGGGCCGGAGTAGGCACCGCAGCCGGCGGAGCGGGAGCGGGCGCTGCAGCAGCCGGTGCCGGAGCGGGCGTGGCCGGAGCGGGGGCTGCTGCCGAGGGCGCCGCGGCAGCGGCCGGCGCTGGAGCAACCGATCCTGCGGTTGCCAGCGCCAGAACGCGCGCGCACATGAGCTCGAGCTGCAGCCGAGGCGAGGTGGCACCGGTCATCTCGTCAAGCGCGGCGACGACGACATCCGCCGTGCGCGAGAGTCGTTGAGCACCGAAACGGTCGGCCTGCGCCGCCATCCGCTGCAGATCCTCGGATGAGGCACCGCGCAGTACCGCTGCTGCGCCATCCCCTGTTGCGGCGACCACGATCAGGTCGCGCAAGCGCTCCAGAAGGTCGTCGACGAACCGGCGTGGGTCTTGACCGGTCTGCACGACACGATCCACAGCCGCAAAGACCCCAGCAGCGTCGGATGCCGCGAGCGCGTCGATGATCTCGTCGAGAAGCTCGGCGTGCGTGTAGCCGAGGAGAGCAACCGCGCGCTCGTAGGTGACTGCGCCTTCCGAGCCCGCGATGAGCTGGTCGAGCAGGGAGAGCGTGTCTCGCGGCGACCCACCGCCAGCACGCACGACCAGGGGGAGCACACCGGGATCGACGACGACGCCCTCGCTCTCGCAGAGTGTGCCCACATACTCGAGCATCGCCGCCGGCGGAACGAGCCGGAACGGGTAGTGGTGCGTGCGCGACCGGATCGTGCCGATGACCTTTTCGGGCTCGGTCGTCGCGAAGATGAACTTCACGTGGTCGGGAGGCTCTTCGACAAGCTTGAGCAGGGCATTGAATCCCTGCGGCGTCACCATGTGCGCCTCGTCGAGGATGAAGATCTTGAACCGGTCGCGTGCGGGTGCGAAGACGGCACGCTCACGCAGATCACGAGCATCATCGACACCGTTGTGGCTGGCGGCGTCGATCTCGACGACATCCAGCGATCCCCCACCACCGCGGCCGAGCTCGATGCAACTGTCGCACGTGCCACAGGGTGTGTCGGTCGGTCCCTGGGCACAGTTCAGGCACCGCGCGAGGATGCGCGCAGAGGTCGTCTTGCCGCACCCGCGAGGCCCGGAGAACAGGTAGGCGTGGCCGACGCGGTCGCCCCGCAGCGCGGTCATGAGAGGCTCAGTGACCTGACTCTGCCCGATCATCTCGCCGAACGCCTCGGGGCGATACCGGCGGTACAGGGCAGTGGTCATTCATCCAGCCTAGGGCGTGGTCACGACATCGGGTCAGCGGCCTGCGGCAGCTGCTCCGGCACGCTCTCGAACGTCTCCGGCGACCCCACGATCGGGATCGAGGTCGTGACGACCGGCACGGATGCCGACAGCAGCGACCCGTCGTCGCGGGTGACATCCGCGAACTGGCGAATCGAGGGCCGCCCGGGAATCACCGGGCCCTGGTCGGCAAGCGGAATCATCAACTCCTGCTCGGGCTCGACGACGTATCGTGCGCCCCGCACCGAGAACTCCACGGCCTCCCCCGGCCCCGCAGCGATCCACATGCGGTCTCGGGCGATCGTGACCTGAAGCCGCGTGGCCTGCCAGTGCAGAGTGAACGAGAGCTCGGGCCAGTCGGCAGGAAGCCGGGGGTCGAAGCTCAGCTCGCCGAAGTGGTCGCGCATACCGCCGAATCCACTCACCAGCGCGGTCCAGACGCCGCCCGCCGACGCGACGTGGACGCCGTCCGCCGCGTTGTGGTGCAGGTCGCCGAGATCGACGTAGATCGACTCGAGGAAGTACTTCAGGGCGAGGTCCTGGTAGCCGACCTCCGCCGCGAGGATCGCCTGAACGACCGCCGACAGCGTCGAATCCCCCGTGGTCAGCGGGTCGTAGTACTCGAAGTCGGCGAGCTTCTCTTCAGCGGTGAAGTGATTGCCCTGCAAGTCCAGGGCCAGCACGACATCCGCCTGCTTCAGCACCTGGTACCGGTAGATCACGAGCGGGTGGAAGTGCAGCAGCAGAGGCCGCTGGTCGGGCGAGGTGTTCTCGAGGTCCCAGACTTCTTTCTCGAGGAAGACCGCATCTTGCGGGTGGATGCCGAAGGCATCGCTGAACGGAATGTTCATCGCCTCGGCCGCAGCTTCCCACGCCTCGATCTCGTGCTCGCCCAGGCCCAGGCGATCCACCATGAGGCGGTATTCCTCCGGAGCGTCCAGGGCCATGTCACGCAGCGTGTGGGCAGCGAACCGCAGGTTGAAGCGGGCCATCACGTTTGTGAAGAGGTTGTCGTTGACGACTGTCGTGTACTCGTCGGGCCCCGTCACACCGTGGATGTGGAAGGAGCGCTCGGAGTCGAGTTCCGTCTCGCGCCAGAAGCCGAGACTCGCCCACATCCGAGCTGTCTCGACGGCGATGTCGACGCCCTCGCGGTAGAGGAACTCGGTGTCACCGGTTGCCCGCACGTACTTCGCGAGGGCAAAACTCACGTCGGCGTTGATGTGGTACTGCGCGGTGCCAGCGGCGTAGTAGGCCGAGGCTTCTTCACCGTTGATCGTGCGCCAGGGAAACAGCACGCCGGCCTCGTTGAGCTGGCGCGCGCGCCTGCGCGCGGCGGGAAGCATCAGGTACCGCATCCGCAACGCGTTGCGCGCCCATTGCGGCGTCGTGTACGCCAGGAAGGGCAGGACATAGATCTCGGTGTCCCAAAAGTAGTGGCCCGAGTATCCCGACCCCGAGACACCCTTCGCGGGCACGCCGAGCCCGTCGGCCCGTGCTGCAGCCTGGGCGAGCTGGAAGAGGCACCAGCGTGTCGCCTGCTGCAGGTCGTCGTGGCCACCGATCCGTACGTCCGAGCGTTCCCAGAACGCATCCAGCCATTCGCGCTGGCCCCTGAAGAAGGCGTCGACGCCCTCGGCCTCGGCGCGATCGAGGGTCCTCCGACACCGATCGACAAGTTCCCGGGCGGGGACACCGCGCGAGGTGTGGTAGCTCACGAGCTTGGTGACGGTGACCGGCACGCCGGCCCTCGCCCGTACCCGGAAGACGTTCTTGGCGATGTCAGGTTCGATCAGGCGCCGCGGGTCGTACTCGTTGTCGGTGGTGATGATGTGGTCGGCGACGACCGCGATCGTCATCTCCGATTCGGTGGCCTTGTAAGCGAGGGCCGATCGCGCGCCGTCCTGCCAGTACTCCTGTGGTTGGAGCACGCGCTGGTGGATTCGCTCGGCCCGGCGAGGATCGAAGCCCGCCTTCTTGGGCGCGACGGGAGTGCCGCCGTAGACATCCTCGCCGTCTTGCCGGTTGATGATCTGACAGCTGATCGTGACCGGAGCATCGGCGTTGAGGACCGTGACGGTCTGGCGCAGGATCGCGAGGTGCTTCTCCTCGAACGACACCAGCCGTTCGTCTTCGATCAGAACCTCTTTGCCCGAGGGCGTGACCCAGAGAATCCGGCGACGCATGACGCCGTCACGCATGTCGAGAACGCGCTCGGACGCGCGCACATCCGCGATGTCGAGCGACAGCGGCTCGTCATCGACATAGACCCGCATGATCTTGGCATCGGGGGCGTTGATGATCGTCTGGCCGACCTCGGCGAACCCGTACGCCTGCTCGGCGTGCCGGATCGGGAACACTTCGTGGAAGCCGTTGATGAAGGTGCCGTGCTCGTGTGCGAAGCGACCCTCCGGACTGTTGCCGCGCAAGCCCAGGTAGCCGTTGCCGACGGCGAACAGCGTCTCGGATACCCCGACCTCGTCATGCGAATAGCTCGTCTCGATGAGCCGCCATGGGTCGATGGGATAGCGATCACGATCGATCACGCGGACTCCTCCGGTTCGGGTGCGAGAGCAGCAGTCGGGATGCCGGCACCGTTGCCGTCGAGAAACTCGGCCAGGTCGGAGACCACCACGTGTGCGCCAGCGTCGCGCAGCACCTCGGCTCCGACGCCACGGTCGACGCCGACCACGAGCGCGAATCCGCCAGCGGCCGCGGAGCGCACCCCTGACAGGGCGTCTTCGACAGCCGCGCTGGATGCCGGGTCCACCCCGAGCATCGCGGCAGCCTCGACGAACACGTCGGGAGCGGGCTTGGAGGCCAGGCCGTCACGCTCGGCGATGACACCGTCCATGATCACCTCGAAGCGATCGATGATCCCCGCGGCGGTGAGCACTTCGCGGGCGTTCTTGGAGCTTGAGACCACGGCGATCCTGGTGCCGGCGTCCCGCAGCACATCCAGCAGCGCAAGCGAGCCCGGGTACGGCGCGATGCCCTCGCTTCGCAGCACGCTCTCAAAGACGGCGTTCTTGCGGTTGCCGATGCCGCAGACGGTGTCGAGCTCGGGCGCATCGCTCGGGTCACCCCAGGGCACCTCGACATCGCGGCTCCACAACAAGCTCGCAACACCGTCGTAGCGCTTCTTGCCGTCGAGGTGCTCGAAGTAGTCACGCTCGGTGTACTCGGGCGTGATGTTCCACGCCGCGAAGAGCTCCTGGAACATCGACTGCCACGCGTGCATGTGCACCTCGGCGGTCGGTGTCAGTACCCCGTCCAGATCGAAGAGCACCGCATCGTAGGCGGTGAGATCGGGAAGAGCGTCGGCCACAGGAATCCTCCCGGCGGGTGGCGATGTCGAAAGCATGGGCACGAGCCATGGCAATAGGTCGGGTACGGCTGACGCCGTGGTGCCAGCGTAGTAGTTCGACCCTGCCGTAATGCTGGTTTGCGCGCGCTCAGCCCTGCGCGACGCCCAGAGTTTGCCGAGCGATCTCGAGTTCTTCATTGGTCGGTACGACCAGGACGCTCACCTCAGACGCATCGGTCGAGATACGACGGATGCCGCGCTCCCGCCGCTCGTTTCGTTCGGGTTCGATCTCCACTCCCGCAAAGCCGAGGGTTTCGAGGGCTGCCGCACGGATGATGGGCGAGTTTTCACCGACGCCGGCGGTGAAAGAGATGACATCCACGCCGCCGAGCTGCGCGAGATACGCACCGGCGTAGGTGCGGAGGCGATGGATGTAGACATCGAAGGCGAGTGTCGCCGCCTCATCACCGTCCTCGTAACGCTGTTCGATGTCGCGCATATCGGAGGCGCCGGCGAGCCCGAGCAGCCCCGAACGCTTGTTGAGCAGGTCGTCGAGGTCGTCGATCGACAAACCTGCGCGACGCGCAAGCTGGAAGACGATGGCCGGGTCGACATCGCCCGAACGAGTGCCCATGACAAGGCCTTCCAACGGCGTGAGCCCCATGGAGGTGTCCACCGACCGACCACCGTCGATAGCGGTGACCGAAGCTCCGTTGCCCAGATGGAACACGATCTGCTTGAGCTCACCGATCGGTCGATCGAGGAACGCCGCCGCAGCTTCGCTCACGAACTTGTGCGAGGTGCCGTGGAACCCGTACCGGCGCAGGCGATGCTGCTCGGCCAGTTCCCGGTCGATCGCATACGTGTAGGCGGCGGGGGCAAGCGTTTGGTGGAATGCGGTATCGAAGACGGCAACGTGGGGAATCGCGTCGAACGCTTCCTGCGCGGCACGGATGCCCTGGACCGCCCCCGGGTTGTGAAGGGGCGCGAGGACCGAGAGGTCCTCGATGTTGATGAGCACGAGCGGAGTAACCAGCGTCGGCTCGAAGAAGCGCGCACCACCGTGAACGACGCGGTGCCCCACAGCGACGGGGGGATTGGCCTGCAGTGAGGGCCCGTGCGCGGCGAAGGCATCGAGCATCACCTGGAAGCCTGCGGTGTGGTCGGGAATCGGCAGATCGCGCTCGGAGGTCGCGCTCACGAAGGTCGGTGCTGGCTCGTCAGCGGCAAAGTCTGCCGCGGTAACGGTGTGGCGCGAGTGACCGTTGTCTTGGCCGATCCGCTCCACGAGGCCCGAGGCGAGCACCGCTTCGTTGTCCATGTCGATCAGCTGGTACTTGAATGACGACGAACCGCTGTTGACGACGAGGACGACACTCATGCGGTGGTCCCTTCCTTCTCGGTGGATGCCGGAACCGGGGTGTCGGCATCCGCTTGAGCCTGAATCGCGGTGATCGCGATGGTGTTGACGATGTCGTCGACGAGGGCGCCGCGCGACAGATCGTTGATGGGCTTGTTCAGGCCCTGCAGCACGGGTCCGATCGCGACGGCACCTGCTGAGCGCTGAACTGCCTTATAGGTGTTGTTCCCCGTGTTGAGGTCGGGGAAGACGAACACCGTGGCTCGACCGGCGACCTGGGATCCGGGCATCTTCGCTGCGGCAACTGCCGCGTCGGCCGCTGCGTCGTACTGGATGGGACCCTCGACGAGCAGCTCTGGTGCCCGGTCGCGAACGAAGGCGGTTGCTGCGCGCACCTTCTCGACATCCGCCCCCGACCCCGACTCCCCTGTCGAGTACGACAGCATCGCGACGCGGGGGTCGATCCCGAATTGGGAGGCTGTCGCTGCAGACGAGATTGCGATGTCAGCGAGTTGCTCGGCTGTGGGGTCGGGAATCACGGCGCAGTCGCCGTAGACAAGCACCCGGTCGGCCAGAGCCATCAGGAAAACGCTCGAGACGACAGACACACCCGGCTTGGTCTTGATGATCTCGAACGCCGGACGGATCGTGTGGGCCGTCGTGTGCGCGGCCCCCGAGACCATGCCATCGGCCAGGCCGAGGTGGACCATCAGCGTCCCGAAGTAGGACACGTCGGTGACGGTGTCGGCTGCCTGATCGAGCGAGATCCCCTTGTGGGCCCGCAAGCGCGCGTACTCCTGCGCGAACTGCTCGACGTAGGCGGGGTCGAAGGGGCTGATGATTTGCGCCGCAGACAGGTCGACGCCGAGCTCCGCAGCCCGCGTCCGGATCTCACCCTCATCGCCAAGGATCACGAGGTCCGCGATGCCGCGCGCAAGAACTGTGGCCGCGGCACGGATGACACGATCGTCGCCTCCCTCGGGCAGAACGATCCGGCGCCGATCCGAGCGGGACCGCTCCACCAGCTGGTACTCGAACATGAGCGGGGTTACCACTGTCGAGCGGGCAAGACCCAGCGATCTGCTCAGAACTGCGGTGTCGACGTGCTGCTCGAACATCGCCAGCGCCGTGTCATAGCGCCGCTGGGATGCCGCGGCGAAGCGCCCGCGCGTATTGATGACCTTGACGGCCGTCTCGAACGTGCCCTCGTCGGTTGCGATGACCGGGAGGTTCGAGGCGACGCCATCCATCAGCCTGTCGATCTGCTCCGGCAGGGGGAAGGGTCCGTTGAGCAGGATGCCGGAGATCGAGGGGAACGTGCCCGAGGAGTGAGCAAGCAGCGTCGCCAGCAGTACTTCGGTGCGGTCGGCTGGGATCATGACGATGGAGCTTTCGCTCAGCCGCGGAAGCACATTGACCATCGACATCCCCGCGATCACGACACCGAGGACCTCGCGTGAGAGAAGTTCCGCGTCGCCCTTGATCAGGGTTCCATCGATCGCCGCCATGACTTCGCGCATCGTGGGGGCCACGAGGAACGTGTCCTCGGGGATCGCCCACACCGGCACGACACCGTCGGATGCCACGTGCTCGGGCTCGCGCGCGTGATCGACGAGCTCGCGCACCGCCCCGACGACATCGTCGATGCGATCCGGTTCGGCACGGTTGACGACCACCGCGAGCAGCCCTGCCCGGCCATGCGCGAGCTCCGCCAACGCGAGGGCGGTGATCTGCCCGATCTCCTCAGGAGTGCGCGCGGGCGACGACCCGAGCTTTTCCGCTTCGCCGGTCCGACCACTCATGACGAGCAGGACCGGCGCACCGAGGTTCGCCGCGATCCGGGCGTTGTAGCCGAGCTCTGCGGGAGACCCGACATCCGTGTAGTCGCTCCCCACGATCACGACAGCGTCACACTGCGCCTCGACTGCCTTGTAGCGCTCCACGATCTTGCCGAGGGCGGCGTCGGGGTCCGCGCGCACCTCGTCGTATGTCACCCCGATGCAGTCGTCGTAGGGAAGGTCGACACCGTCGTGGGCGAGAAGCATCTCGAGCACGTAGTCGGGTTCGACAGTCGACCGAGCGATGGCTCGGAACACACCAACGCGCGGTGTGGCATGACTCAGCGCGTCGAGTACGCCCAGGGCGATGGTGGACTTTCCGGAGTGACCTTCTGCCGAGGTGATGAAGATGCTCTGCGCCACGTGTTCAGCCTAGGCGCGAGCCCGGGAGCGGCGCAGGCGAGGTGCCGGATAAAAGTAAGACTCTCCG
>NZ_JASBSF010000303.1 GCF_030149085.1 Microbacterium sp.
TGGAGAGAGCTTTTGGCATTGGGCCCTCGGCGCTGACGGAGGCCATGGGCATGCTCAACCACCATTTCGCAGCAGCCGCCTGATCGGCGCAGAGCGACAGCCTACCTCTGACTGCCGCCAATCTTTGCAACAGAGCCCCGCGACCTTCTTCCCGTTTCTGGATGACGAACTCCCAGCGATGCTCCTGTGCTTCGGTCTCGCGCATATCGCCTACATCGTGTTGTTCTGGCGGTTCCTCGCGGTTCGGCGGCTGCCGTGGTGGTCTGCGGTCTACGCGGTGTGGTGGGTCGTCCTGGTCGTCTACCTCTGGCCGGCCCTCGGCGGACTTGCCGTGGCAGTCGCGATCTACGGACTCGTTCTCGGTGGCACAGCCGTCCTGTCCACCCGATGCCATCCGGCCATTGCGTGGGGTGGAGCGTTCTTCCTCATCTCCGACACCGTGCTCGCGTTCCGGCTCTTCCTCCCCGAAACGATGCCGTCGGGAAGCAGCGCCCTGGTCATGATCACCTACACCCTCGGGCAGGGACTCATCGCCCTGGGAGCGGTGATCGCGACCCACACGGCGCGGGCCGCGAGAGAATCGACGGTGTGACCGACTCCGTTCGCGTGGATGCCTGGCTCTGGGCAGTCCGGGTCTACAAGACCCGCTCCGCGGCAACCGCGGCATGCCGCGCGGGGCACGTTCGCGTCGGCGGGGACCGCGCGAAGGCCGCTCAGCCCGTGCGCATCGGCGATGAGCTGCGCGTCCGGATCGCCGGGTTCGACCGCATCCTCGTCGTCAAGCAGCTGCTGACCAAGCGCGTCGGAGCTCCGGCGGCCGCCCTCGCGGTAGACGACCGCACCCCGGCCCGCCCGTCTCGGGAAGAGACCCCGTTCGTTCCGGTTCGCGACCGCGGCGCCGGGAGGCCGACCAAGCGTGAACGTCGCGACATCGACCGGCTGCGGGGCCGGTCCGCCGAATAACGCTGCGCTACGCGCGCTCGCCGAGCTGGTCGAGCAGCCAACCGGCACCGACCACGCGGGCACCTGCGGCGCTGACCCTATCGGCGAGTCCCCGGTCACTCGTCACGACGACGACCTGTTCGCCGCTCGCGACCCGCCGCTGCGTCTCGGCGACGATCTCGTCATCCCCCTCGCCGGGGGCCAGCACCACACGGATGCCGGCGCCTGAGTCATCCGCAGGCAGAGCCGCGCCTTTGGCCTGCCCCTCGAGCAGGCCCGCGGCCTTGGCCTGCCCCTCGAGCACGATCGACACGTCAGGGAACCAGTGCGCGCCCGGAAGCTCGAGCGCGTCGGCATCCACCCCGCGCGCTTGCCACTGACCGACCCGGTCGATGAGCCGACCTGCAGCCCCCGCGCGGTCTCGCCACCATCCGTCGGGCACCGAACCCACGACGTTCGCCGCATCGATCACGACGGCCGGGCGCACCGACAGCAGCGGGCCAAGGTGCTCCCACGCCGACGCGAACCCCGGATGCAGCGGCCTCTCGGCCACCTCCTCTACCGGAACCCACTCGAGGGCAACGCTCTCGGCATCCGCAATCTGCGGGTCGAATGGCTCGATGACGTCGGCGATCACTGTCGTGTACGACCAGATCCCGAGGTCGAGCACGCTCCAGAAACGCTGGCGAACGGCATCCCGCGGCACCGCGGCTTCCTCGCGCGCCTCGCGGAGCGCCGCCACACCGGCATCCTCGTTCTCGTGTCGCGCGCCGCCGGGCAGCGCCCAGGTTCCGCCGTGGTGGCTCCAGCCGACGCGGTGCTGCAACAGGATGCCGCGCTCGGCATCCACGGCAAGAAGACCCGCCGCGCCGAACCGACCCCAGTAGCGCTCCCCCGTCGGCGCGATCACCCATGCGTCACCGGGATCGCGCGGGCCCATCGGGCGGCGCGGCTCTCCGGGAGCCGGGGGTTCGATCGTCACGATCTCAGCCTGTCACACCGAGCGGGCTCCCCTGGTCGCGAGCCATCTTCCATTTCGGTCGCGCCGACGTGCGGCATCCGTTTCGCTAAACCCGCACCACGGCGCGACCGAAGACAGAGAACACCACCACTCGGGCACATTCCCCCGTTCAGTCGCGGCGAACTGCGACCTCCGGCTCGCCAAACCCGCACCACGGCGCGACCGAACGCCCCGAAGCGCCCCGCGCACTAGATGAACAGGGTCGTCCCGGACTTCTGAGCCTCGCCGAGGAAGGTCGCCACGCCACCAAAGTCGATGCCGTCCTGCAGGTCGCTCTCGGCGATGCCGAGCAGATCCATCGTCATCGTGCACGCGACCAGCTGCGCACCGCCCTCGCGCGCGGATGCCATGAGCTCCTCGAGAGTCGGGACGTTGTGCTGCTTCATCACGTCCTTGATCATCTTCGGCCCCATGCCCGCCATGTTCATCTGAGACAGCGGCAGGTGGCCGGCATCCGAAGGCATCATCATGGCAAACATCCGGTCCATGACCTTCTTCTCGCGCGGCGGCGCATCGTGCCGGCGCAGCATGTTCAGCCCCCAGAACGTGAAGAACATCGACACCTTCTGCCCCATCGCGAGCGCACCGTTCGCGATGATGAAGGCGGCGATCGCCTTGTCGAGATCTCCCGAGAAGACAACGAAGGATGTCTGATTCAGCGTCTGCAGGGCCCGCGGGGCATCCGTTCCCGCGCTCTTGCGGAAGGTCGCGACATACCCCGGACCCTCGGGTGAGATCGCGAGCATCTCGTGGCCGTGGCTCGCGGCCCACGCCGGCGCGTCGTGCGCAAACCCTGGGTCCGAGACGTGCACGACGACGTCGTCACCCGGCTGCAGCTCATCCATCTGCTTCGTGAGCTTCATGATCGGGCCGGGGCACGCGAGCCCCGTGCAGTCGAGGTCGACCACCTGCCCCGACCCCTTCACCTGAGCGAGCAGGTCGGATGCCTCGGCATAGTGAATCTCGGCAGGCTTGGCGACGAAACCGACGGGTTCGAGGTCGTGGAAGAAGCGGAAGGTCGTCGAGCCGCCCGAGAGCGTCCGCACATCGGTGAACCCGCGCTGCACGAGCGCCCGGTACGCGAGGTAGCTGCGGAACCCGACAGCGCAGTACAGACGGATGGGGACATCGCGGTCCCAGCTCTCGCACGCCTCGCGAAGGATGCCGAGAGGCACGTTCTCGGCTCCCGAGATGTGCCAGATGTCGTATTCGACGTCGGTGCGCACGTCGATGATGCGGCATCCGTCGGTCGCTGCCGGGTAGTCCTTCGCGTACCAGAGCTTCAGGTCACCGCTGAGCACGTTACTCGCGACGAATCCCGCCATGTTGACGGGGTCCTTCGCCGAACCGAACGGCGGCGCGTACGCGAGCTCGAGGTGCTCGAGATCGTGGACTGTCGCGCCGAGCCTGATCGCCGTCGCGAAGACATCCAGCCGCTTGTCGACCCCGTCGAACCCGGCGATCTGCGCGCCGAGCAGTTTGCCGTCCGAGGGCGAGAACGTGACCTTGATGTGCATCTGCGCCGTGCCCGGGTAGTAGCCGGCGTGCCCCGACGGATGCACGTGCGCGGTGAGGTAGTCAACGCCAGCCCGCTCGAGTTGCCGCTCGTTGGCACCCGTCGCGCCCGCGGTCATGTCGAACACCTTCACGATGGAGGTGCCCTGGGTCGAGAGATACTCGGTCGTGCGGCCGCAGATGTTCTCGGCTGCCACGCGCGCCTCGCGGTTCGCGGGTCCGGCAAGAGGGGTGATCCAGCGCCCCGGCAGCACCGTGTGGGCCGTCTCGACGGCATCTCCCGCCGCCCAGATGTGCGGGTCGGAGGTGCGCATGTGCGTGTCGACGACGATCCCGCCGCGCTCTCCGATCTCGAGCCCCGCCTCGCGGGCCAGACCCACGTTGGGTCGCACGCCCGCCGAGAGCACGACCAGGTCTGCCGCCAGCGACCGGCCGTTGTTGAGTTCGACCCGGAGCATCCCGTCGGATGCCCGGGTGAAGGCAGCCGCAGCAGTGCCGAGCTGCAGTTCGACCCCCCGCCCCCGAGCGTGCTGCTCGACCGGAATCGAGACGTCCTTATCGAGGGGCGGCAGGATCTGGTCGGCAAGCTCGACGAGGGTGACCTCGGCTCCGCGGTGAATGAGGTTCTCGGCCATCTCGATGCCGATGTAGCCCGCGCCGATGACCACGGTCTTCGCGGCACGGCCCTGCGCCGCGGCAGCGGCGAGAGCCTTGTCAAGGCGCGACTTGATGGCGTCCATGTCAGTGACGTTTCGCAGGGTGTGGATGCCGGGAAGGTCGATGCCCGGAAGCGGAAGCTGCAGCGGATCGGCGCCCTGGCATAGCGCGAGCGCGTCGTAAGACTCGGTGTACTCGCGCCCGGTCGCGACCTCGCGCACCGTCACCGTCTGGGCCGCGGGGTCAAGACCGACGACATCCTGGCCGATGCGCACATCGATGTCGAGCGATTCGCGAAGACTCTCGGGTGTCTGGAGCAGGAGCCGGCTGCGATCGGCGATGACACCGCCGATGTGGTACGGCAGACCGCAGTTCGCGAACGATACGTACTCGCCCCGCTCGAGAACGACGATCTCAGCCGACTCGTCCAGACGGCGAGCCCTCGCCGCGACGGATGCTCCGCCGGCGACTCCTCCGACGACGACGATCTTCATGGTGTTCTCCTCGCATTCGGGCCGCAGCAGTTCGCGGCTCCGAGATGAAGGTACTCCCGGGGGTATATCCGCAGTCAGGGGCAAAGGTCCCTCGTCGCGGGGCGTGCGAATAGCCCGCCCGATGCCAATCCGTTCAGTCGCGCCGTGTTGTGGCATCCAGCACGCAACACCCGCAACACGGCGCGACCGAAAGAGATGGGCTCCGGGCACATACTCCCCCGTCGCGATTTCGCCTGGACCGACACGCGAGGCTGTACCCCGCCACAAGGATGCATGACACCATGTGGTCTGACCATGTATGACACCACATATTGTGTCGCGAACGAGATTGAGCGCTGCATATAGTGGCATCCCGCACTGCGCGAGAGCTTTCAAACCAGCGCCACCGCACCCCGAAAGAAGCCGCCGATGAACCGTCGTATCTCCGCCACGCCACGTACCGTCGCCGTCTCCGAAACGATCAACGAGTACCTGTCGCAGTCTGACTGGCGTGTGAACGCCAACGCCAACCAGGGCTACTCACTGGGCGGCATGATCCTCAACACAGCGGGCAAGGTCATCGCCAACTACTGGCTCGACGAGGTCTACGCGCCCGAGGCTGGAGCCGCGCACCGCGATGGCGACATCCACATCCACGATCTCGACATGTTCGCGGGCTACTGCGCCGGATGGTCGCTCCGCGCGCTCCTCGAGCAAGGCTTCAACGGTATCCCCGGGCGCATCTCCTCTGCTCCCCCACGGCACCTCTCGGCAGCCATGGGCCAGATGGTCAACTTCCTCGGCACGCTGCAAAACGAGTGGGCCGGCGCGCAGGCTTTCAGCTCCGTGGACACCTACCTCGCGCCGTTCGTCCGGATCGACGGACTCTCGGACGAACAGGTGCGCCAAGCCGTGCAGGAGTTCGTCTTCAACCTCAACGTCCCCTCCCGCTGGGGCACGCAGACGCCCTTCACGAACCTCACCTTCGACTGGACGTGTCCCGATGACCTAGCCGACCAGCATCCGCTCATCGGCGGCGTCGTCCAACCCTTCACCTACGGCGACCTCGCCGACGAAATGGCGATCATCAACCGCGCCTTCATCGAGGTCTACGCGACCGGGGATGCCGACGGCCGGGCCTTCACCTTCCCCATCCCGACCTACAACATCACGAAGGACTTCGACTGGGACGGCCCGAACGTCGACGCCCTCTTCGCGATGACCGCGCGCTACGGACTCCCCTACTTCCAGAACTTCGTCAACTCAGACCTTGACCCGCACATGATCCGCTCGATGTGCTGCCGGTTGCAGCTCGACCTGACCGAGCTGCTCAAACGCGGCAACGGTCTGTTCGGATCGGCCGAGCAGACCGGATCCGTCGGGGTCGTGACGGTCAACTGCGCACGCCTGGGCTACCTCTTTCCCGGCGACGCCGACGGCGTCCTGCGCCGCCTCGACGCGCTGCTCGAGGTCGCCCGCGACAGCCTCGAGGCAAAGCGCGAGGTCATCGGCCGTCACATCGACGGCGGCCTCTTCCCCTACACGAAGCGCTACCTCGGCACCCTCGACAACCACTTCTCGACCATCGGCGTCAACGGCATCAACGAGTTCGTCCGCAACTACACCCTCGACGCGCACGACGTCACGGATGACGAAGGCATGAACCTCGCGACGTGGCTGCTCGAGCACGTTCGCGCCCGCATGGTCGAATTCCAAGAGCAGACGGGGCACATGTACAACCTCGAGGCCACACCCGCCGAGAGCGCGACCTACCGGTTCGCACGCCTGGACATCGCCCGCTTCGGCGACGAGAGCGACACCGACGGCATCCGCCATGCCGGCACCGCCGACCACCCGTACTACACGAACTCCTCGCAACTCCCGGTCGGCTACACCGACGACCCGTTCGAGGCGATGCAGCTGCAAGAGCCGCTGCAGCAGCTCTACACCGGCGGGACCGTGCTGCACCTGTACCTCGGCGAAGCTGTCGCGTCGGGATCCGTCTGCAAGAACCTCGTTCGGCGCTCGCTCGAACGGTTCCGGCTCCCCTACCTCACCGTCACACCGACCTTCTCGATCTGTCCCGCACACGGATACGTCTCGGGCGATCATCCGCTCTGCCCGCGCTGCGGTCGAGACTGCGAGGTGTGGACGCGCGTCATGGGCTACTTCCGGCCGGTGTCATCGTTCAACATCGGCAAGCAGGGCGAAGCCGCTGAGCGGGTCTACTTCGACGCACACCGAGCCACGAAAGATGCAGCACGGCCATGAGTGGCACACCAGTGACCGTCATCGCCCCCCTTCTCGCCGACGAGCTGAGCATCGCCGGGCTCACGCGATTCTCGGGTTCGGACTGGCCCGACCGCCTCGTCGCGACCGTCTTCCTCCAGGGCTGTCCGTGGGACTGCGTCTACTGCCACAACCCCGACCTGATCGACTCCCACAGCGCAGGCACGATCACGTGGCGCGAGGTCCTCGCGTTCCTCGAACAGCGTCGTGGACAGCTCGATGGCGTCGTCTTCTCCGGCGGCGAGCCGACGATGCAGACCGCGCTCCTGCCCGCCATAGACGATGCGCGACGCCTCGGCCTGCGCGTCGGCCTGCATACCGGGGGAGCTTTCCCGCAGCGGTTGGATGCCGCCCTCCCCGCTGTCGACTGGGTAGGCCTCGACATCAAGGCGTCCGCCGACGACTACGCCACCGTCACGCAGCGGCGCGGCAGCGGCATCCATGCGTGGCGGTCGCTGCGACTCGTGCTGGATGCCGCACGTGCCCGCGCCGGCAGCGACCACCCCCTGGCGTACGAGGTGCGCACGACCGTCGACCCGAGGCTCACCGACGCCGACCGGCTGCGCCTCCTCGGTGAACAGCTCCTCGCCGAAGGTGTTCGGTGGTGGGCCCTGCAGCGAGCCCGGGACATGGGCAGCCGCTCGGATGCCCCGCCCTGCCCCTCCACCGCGACGACCCACGACCTGGTCGAGATGATCGCCGCCGAGTTCGCCGGAGCATTCCCCAGCGTCCTCACGCGCTGATCGCGATTGTCAAGACCCTCCCACGACCGACGCGCGAGAGCGTGACGCAAAGCGCCCGAACGCTCAGCGCTGGCGGCGCTCGCGGACTCGCATGTTGAGCACGATCGGTGTCCCCTCGAATCCGAACAGCTCGCGCAATCGACGCTGAATGAACCGGCGATAGCCGGCGTCGAGGAACCCGGTCGTGAAAAGCACAAAGGTCGGCGGGCGGGTCGCCGCCTGGGTGCCGAACAGGATGCGGGGCTGCTTGCCACCGCGCAGCGGGTGGGGGTGCTCGGCGACAAGCTCAGCGAGGAACGCATTGAACTTGCCGGTTGGAATCCGCTGATCCCACGATGTCAGCGCCGTCTCGAGCGCCGGAACGAGCTTCTCAAGGTGTCGTCCGGTGCGCGCCGAAATGTTGACGCGCGGCGCCCATGAGACGTGAGCGAGATCCTGTTCGATCTCCCGCTCGAGGTACCGGCGACGATCCTGGTTCTCGAGTTCGGGCGTCGCGAGCAGGTCCCACTTGTTGAACGCGAGCACGAGCGCTCGCCCTGACTCGAGGACGAGGTCGATGATCCGCACGTCCTGCTCACTGAGCGGCTGGCTGACATCGAGCACCACGACAGCAACCTCAGCCTTCTCGAGCGCCGCAGAGGTGCGAAGCGACGCGTAGAAGTCGGCACCCTGCTGCAGGTGAACGCGGCGACGGATGCCGGCAGTGTCGACGAAGGTCCACAGGCGCCCGCCGATCTCAACGATCTCGTCGACCGGGTCGCGCGTCGTTCCCGCGAGATCGTTGACGACGACGCGCTCTTCGCCTGCTGCCTTGTTCAGGAGCGACGACTTGCCCACGTTGGGGCGACCGAGGATCGCGACGCGGCGCGGTCCACCGATCTCGTGCTTGGCGACCGCTGAAACATCCGGCAGCACCTTCATGATCTCGTCGAGCAGGTCAGCGACGCCGCGCCCGTGGATCGCGGAAACCGGATGCGGCTGCCCGAGTCCCAGGTTCCACAGGGCGGCAGCCTCGGGCTCCTGGCGGGCGTCGTCGATCTTGTTCGCGACGAGGAAGATCGTCTTGCCGCTCTTACGCAGCAACTTGACGACGTGCTCGTCGGTCGAGGTAGCCCCGACCATGGCGTCGACCACGAACAGCACGACATCCGAGAGATCGATCGCGACCTCGGCTTGCGCCGCCACCGACCGGTCGATACCGCGCGCGTCGGGCTCCCACCCTCCGGTGTCGACGAGGGTGAAGCGGCGGTCCATCCATTCGGCCTTGTAGGTCACGCGGTCACGCGTGACACCGGGAGTGTCCTCGACGACAGCCTCGCGACGGCCGAGGATGCGGTTTACGAGTGCCGACTTGCCGACGTTCGGACGGCCGACGATCGCGACGACCGGCAGCGCCGGCAGGTACTCGATACCGTCCTCGCCGGCAACAAGCCCCGCGAGTACCGCGGCGTCATCCTCATCGAGGTCGTAGTCGTCCAGGGTCGCTCGCAGCGCTGCAGCCCGCGACTCGGCGAGTTCCTCGTCGAGATCCGCGAGAGTATCGGCGAGGTTGTCGTCTCCCGCCGCTGTCTCGTCGAACTCATCACCAGTGGTGGTCATTGTCAGTCCTTCCCCTCCGCGCCGGGGGCTGCTCGGTCGGCGCCCTCGATCGAGGCGCCCGCGAGTTCCCGGCGGGCGACGGTGAGCACTTCGGCCACCGTCTCGTCAAAATCCAACGCGGTCGAATCGACCACGACGACTCCCGGAGCGGCAGTCAGGAAGTCCACGACCTTCGAGTCCGACGAATCGCGGCGTCGCAACGCCTCGGCGACCTCCGCCGCCGTCGAACCGCTGATCTCGGCGCTGCGCCGCGCTGCTCGGACCGCGGGGTCGGCTGTCAGCAGGATCCGCGCCGGCGCATCCGGAGCAACAACTGTCGTGATGTCCCGGCCCTCCACAACGACGCCGGGGCGACCGGATGCCGCCACCAGTCGCCGGAACGCCGCATTGATCGTCCGCCGGATCGCAGGGACCCGGGCGACGCCGCTCACGGCATCCGTCACCCGCTGCTCACGAATAGCCTCGGTCACATCGACCTCGCCCGATCGCACCCAGTAGTCGTCGGGGTCAAGGGAGATGCGAAAGTCGAAGTCGCTGACAGCTTCCAACACAGCGGTGGCATCGGAGGTATCGACCTCGCGCGCCAGCGCATGCCAGGCAAGAGCCCGATACGCCGCTCCCGTGTCGAGGTAGCCGAACCCGAGCGCACGAGCCACCTGCTTCGACACGCTGGACTTGCCGCTGCCTGCGGGGCCGTCAACCGCGACGATGACGACGTCGGAGTCGGCTGTGTCGGCAGCGGTGTGAGAGGCGTCAGTCATTGGTGGTGCTCGCGATCTTCCATCCGCGCTCTTCGAGTCCGGCCGTCGCGTCGCGCAGCACGGAGGGCGCAACAGCGATCTCGGCAAGGCCGAACGGAGCCCCCGGCGAGTGCTCCAACCGGAAATCCTCAACGTTGACCGCGAGCGCACCAAGGTCACCGAAGAGGCGCCCGAGCTGCCCTGCCGTGTCATCCACCATCACCACGAGGGAAGCGAAACGACGGTTCTGACCGTGCTTGCCGGGCAGGCGCTCCACGCCCTCGTTGCCGCGACGGATCGTGTCGGCGATCTCGCGCCGGGAGCCGGGAGCCTCGGGAGCCCGCAGCGCCTCGGCGACGGCGGCGAGATCCTGCGACAGTGCGTCGAGGATGTCGACGACAGGGGCGGCGTTGGCCGCCAGGATCTGGACCCACAGCTCGGGAGCCGACGCGGCGATCCGGGTCGTGTCGCGAACACCCTGACCGGCGAGCCGCAACGATCCATCGGGGGCGTCGGTGAACCGGCCCGCCAGCAGGCTCGCCACCAGCTGGGGAACGTGGGAGACAAGCGCGACCGAACGATCGTGGTCTTCGGGGGTCATCTCGATCGGCGTCGCGCCGAGATCCAGCGCGAGCGCCTCGACGAGCGCGAGGTCGGATGCCGGGGTCTTGCCGTCACGGCACACCACCCACGGGCTTCCGATGAACAGATCGGCCCGCGCCGAAATCGCGCCGCCCCGCTCACGACCGGCAAGCGGATGCGACCCGATGTAGTGGGTGAGATCGACGCCGCGATCTCGGAGCTCCTGCAGGGGCTCCAGCTTGACGCTCGCGACATCCGTCACGACGGCACCGGGGAACGTGCGCAGCTCCCGCTCGACGACGTCGGCGACGACATCCGGCGGAACCGCGACGACGATGAGCGTCGGATTGTCGTCGGGCGTCGCAGCACGGCCCGCGCCGTAGTCGATCGCCAGACGCAGTTGCGATGGCGAGGCATCCTCGAGCACGACATCGACGCCCCGCGCTCGCAGTGCGTGTCCGACGCTGGCGCCGAGGAGCCCCGCGCCGACGACGCGCACCGTGCCGGTGACGCGCGGGGTCAGCGAACCGTCGCCGGTCACAGCTGACGTATCGGTGCTCGTCACGGGGAAATCTCCTGAGAATCGGGCGACGAAGAGTCGTCAGCCTCGTGGCGCGGGGTCTCTTGCTGCGGGTCACCCTCGCGGCGCGCAAGAGTCAGCAATGCGCCACGTTCTACTGTAGTCAACTCCCGCACAGCCCCAACCGGGAGGCTTCCCAGGTGCAGCGGACCGAACTGTCGGCGCACCAGTTCAACGACCGGATGCCCCACCTCGGCCATCATCCGTCGCACGATGCGATTACGGCCCGAGTGCAGCGTGAGTTCCACGAGCGAGCCGCCTCCGGCATCGGATGCTGACAGTAGCCGCGCCTTGTCGGCGGCGATCGGACCATCCTCGAGCGCCACACCACGCGTGAGCCGAGCGATCGTCTGTGGCGTGACGCGGCCCTCGACCTTCGCGATGTAGACCTTCGTCACCCCGAACGACGGGTGCGAGAGCACATGCGCGAGGTCGCCGTCGTTGGTGAGAACGAGCAGTCCGCTGGTGTCGGCATCCAGGCGCCCGACATTGAAGAGTCGCTCCGACCACTCCGCCGCGTATTCGCGGAGGTCTGGCCTGCCCCGCTCGTCGCGCATGGAGCTGACGACGCCGCGCGGCTTGTTGAGCACGACGTAACGCTTGCTCTCATCGAGCTGCACCGCGACGCCGTCCACATCCACGAGGTCGGTGGTCGGATCGATACGCGTCCCGAGTTCGGTGACGACCCGCCCGTTCACCCGAACGCGCCCCGCCGCGATCAGCTGCTCAGACACGCGGCGCGATGCGACACCGGCCGCGGCGAGCACCTTCTGCAGGCGCACGCCGTCGGGGCCTTCCGACTCGAATCCGGATGCCGTCATCGGATCGACTCCCCCGCGAAACCGTCGGCGCCGTCGTCGAGGAGCGGTGAGATGTGCGGCAGCTCATCGAGCGAGTTGATCCCGAGATTCACGAGCAGGGCATCGGTCGTACCGTAGTGAATCGCCCCGGTGTCGGGGTCTGTGAACACCTCGGTGATGAGGCCTCGAGACAGCAGAGTTCGCACGACCGAATCGACGTTGACGGCACGGATCGCCGCGACCTGACCGCGGGTGACGGGCTGCTTGTAGGCGATCACGGCGAGCGTCTCGAGGGCCGCCTGCGAGAGCCGCGACGGAGCCTGCGTTCCGACGAAGTCGCTCACGAGATCATCGAACTCCTCCCGCACATACAGCCGCCAACCGCCGCCGACCTCGCGCAGCTCGAACCCGCGCTTGGGTCCGCCGGTCATACCGTCATAGTCAGCGACGAGGCTCTCGATGGCCTGACGTACGGCGGGCACCGGTGCGCCGACGGCCGCGGCAAGGCTCACGAGGCTGTGGGGTTCGTCGAGGATCATCATGATCGCTTCGAGCCGGCGCGTGATGTCGGAGGCGAATTCTGAAGTCGTGTCATCGGTCATAGTCGGCTCCCAGTGTGGCAAGGTTCTCGTCCGACCACCGCTCGGCGGTCCAGCGCAGCGTGAGTTCGCCGAGGGGCTCGACCTGCTCGAACGAGAGTGCCGCGTGCCGGTACAGCTCGAGAACCGACAGGAAGCGGGCAACCACGATCCCGGGTTGGTCCACACCGGCGATCAGCTCACGAAAGTTCAACGAACCGGAGCTTCGAAGCATCGTCACGACGACAGCCGCCTGTTCCCGGATGCTTACCAACGGCGCGTGCAGGTGATCGAGCCCCACGTGGGGAATCTCTTTCGGCGCGAACGCGAGCATCGCCAGCGCCGCGAAATCCTGCGGCGAGAGCGTCCAGACCAGTTCGGGGACGGCATCCCGGTACTTCGCATCGAGCCTCACGGTGCGCGCGTGGCGCGTGTCCTCGCGCACGAGGCTGCGCCCGAACCACGCCGAGACTTCCTTGAACGCGCGGTACTGCAAGAGACGGGCGAAGAGCAGGTCCCGCGCCTCGAGCAGCGCGACGCTCTCGGCATCCACCAGCTCGCCCTGGGGCAGGAGCCCCGCGACCTTCATGTCCAGGAGCGTTGCCGCGACGACCAGGAACTGAGATGACTCATCCAGGTCGTGCTCGGGGCCGAGCGCACGCACGTGAGCGATGAACTCATTTGTGACCTCACTCAGCGAGACCTCGGTGATGTCGAGTTCGCGTTTGGTGATGAGGGTCAGCAGCAGGTCGAACGGGCCGTCGAAGACATCGAGCGTGACGCGGAACCCGCCGTCCGCCCCGGCCGAGGAATCGAGAGCGGCCTCCGTCGCGCTCGAGGGCTCAGGCGACGGCGCCACGGGCGACGAGCTCTCGCGCGAGCCGCAGATAGGCCTGGGCCGCGGCGTGTTCGGGAGCGAACGTCGTGATCGGCATCCCCGACACCGACGCGTCGGGGAACTTGACGGTGCGGCCGATCACGGTCTCCAAGACGTCATCGCCGAAGGCCTCGACGACGCGCTCGAGCACTTCGCGCGAGTGGAGCGTGCGCGGGTCGTACATGGTCGCCAGAACCCCATCGAGCCGGATGTCGGGGTTCAGGCGATCGCGCACCTTGTCGATCGTCTCGATGAGCAGGGCAACACCGCGCAGCGCGAAGTACTCGCACTCCAGCGGAATGATCACGCCGTGGCTGGCGGTGAGCGCGTTCACGGTCAGCAGGCCGAGCGACGGCTGGCAGTCGATGAGGATGACGTCATACTCCCCCGCGACCTTGCGCAACACGCGGGCAAGAATCGTCTCGCGTGCTACCTCGTTGACCAGGTGCACTTCCGCCGCCGACAGATCGATGTTGGCGGGAAGGACGTCCAGACCGGGCACCGCCGACGGAATGATCGCGTCGTGGGGATCGCGTTTGGTGTCCAGTAGCAGGTCGTAGACGGTCGGAACATCGTGGGTGGGGATACCCAGACCAGCCGTCAACGCCCCCTGGGGGTCGAAGTCCACGGCAAGGACGGTGCGCCCGTACTCGGCAAGAGATGCCGCCAGATTGATCGTCGTCGTGGTCTTACCGACGCCACCCTTCTGGTTGCACAGGGCGATGATCCGGGCGGGACCGTGCGACGACAGCGGCGGAGGGGTGTCGAACCCGCGATACGGGCGACCGGTGGGACCGAGGATGTCGGACTCCGCACCCGCCGTCGCGCCTCGTTTGCTGCCCGCCACCGACTCTCCTGACTTCGCCATGCCGTTGATCGATTCTAGTCACCGAGCGTTCACCGACCGCGAGGCGTGCCGTGCGCGTTCGGCCTACACTCGGGCCATGTCCCGCGCACCCCACGTCATCGTCGGAGCCGGCCCTGTCGGGTCGTCTCTCGCGCGCATCCTCGCAGACGACGCAGAGCCCGTGATCGTCGTCACCCGCTCCGGCAGCGGCCCGGGCAGCGACGGCGTCAGGTCGGTAGCCGCCGATGCTTCGGACCCTGA
>NZ_JASBSF010000304.1 GCF_030149085.1 Microbacterium sp.
TGGAGAGAGCTTTTGGCATTGGGCCCTCGGCGCTGACGGAGGCCATGGGCATGCTCAACCACCATTTCGCAGCAGCCGCCTGATCGGCGCAGAGCGACAGCCTACCTCTGACTGCCGCCAATCTTTGCAACAGAGCCCCGCAACCGATACGATGGCCTCGATCTCTTCGATGAGCGCCCGGGGGCCAAGTACTGGTACACCGGTGGCTTCAGCATTCCCGGCCTCGCCGCGGGGATCATCGGCGGCGCAGCCGCCTCCTTCTTCCTCACCACCGACTTCTGGAGCGGCGCGATCGCCGAGGCCATGGGCTACATCGATCTCTCCGCTCCCGTTGCGATGATCGTCAGCGGCGGACTGTACTACCTCTTCACCCGCCGCGGCCACACCTTCGGAGACGCTCGATGAACACGCCCACCACCGGCTCGCACCCCGCCCGATACCCCGACGCCGCCGCGGGTGAACCGACGCTCGACAGCTGGCAGGAGCCCCCGCACAACCGCTGGGCCTTCGCTCACCTCGGCGAGATGGTGCCCTCGGCAGCGGTCTCGCGGCGCCCGGTGAACGCGCCCGGTCATGCCCTCGCGCGGCTCGGCGCGATCGCGGCGCAGCTTCCCGACCTCGAACAGCGCCTCGAACAGACCTACACCGACGCCTTCCTCGTGCTGCGCGGAACGGAGGTCGTGGCCGAGTACTACCGCGCCGGCTTCGCGCCCGACGACCGTCACCTGCTGATGAGCGTCTCGAAGTCGCTGTGCGGCACGGTCGTCGGAGCACTGGTCGACGAGGGGCGCATCGATCCCGCGCAGCCCGTCACCGAGTATGTACCCGAGCTCGCCGGCTCCGTCTACGACGGGCCCTCCGTGCTGCAGGTGCTCGACATGCAGATCTCGATCGACTACAACGAGGACTACGTCGATCCCGCATCCGAGGTGCAGACCCACGGTCGCTCGGCCGGCTGGCGCACGCGGCGAGACGGGGACCCCGCCGACACCTACGAGTTCCTCACCACCCTCCGCGGCGACGGCAGCACCGGCGAGTTCCAGTACTGCTCGGCGAACACCGACGTACTCGCCTGGATCGTCGAACGGGTCACCGGTCTGCGCTACGTCGAAGCGCTCTCCACGTACCTGTGGGCGAAGCTCGACGCCGACCGCGACGCTACCATCACCGTCGACACGACGGGTTTCGGCTTCGCGCACGGCGGCGTCTCCTGCACGGCGCGGGATCTCGCGCGCGTGGGGCGCATGATGCTCGACGGCGGCGTCGCCCCCGGTGGCCGCGTGGTCTCCGAGGACTGGGTGCGTCGCGTACTCGCCGGCGGATCGCACGAGGCGATGACCGACAAGGGCTTCACGAACACCTTCCCCGACGGCAGCTACACCCGCCAGTGGTGGTGCACGGGCAACGAGCGCGGCAACGTGAGCGGCATCGGCATCCACGGGCAGAATCTGTGGCTCGACCCGCTCACCGACTCCGTGATCGTCAAGCTGTCGTCGTGGCCCGATCCCGACACCGAGCACTGGCACCGGCTGCAGAACGGGATCCTGCTCGACGTCAGCCGCGCGCTCGACGCAGTGTAGCCACGGTCGCTCCGCTCGCGGCGGGCCTCCCCCGCCGGTTGAGCGAGGAGCGCAGCGACGAGTCGAAACCCGACCGCCCCGGGTTTCGACTCGCTCCGCTCGCTCAACCAGCGGGGGCCCGCTCAACCGGCGGGGCCGCCCGGCTCGCCCGGGCCGACTGAATCGCACCGGGTCGCGGGCGCTACTCCCCCAGCCGGTTCTTGCTGCGCATCGCCCGCTCGGCCTCGCGCTTGTCCTGCCGTTCGCGCAGCGTCTGCCGCTTGTCGTACTCCTTCTTGCCCTTCGCGAGGGCGATCTCGACCTTCGCGCGGCCGTCCAGGAAGTACAGGCGCAGCGGCACGATCGTCATGCCGCCCTCGCGGGTCTTCTGGTAGAGCTTGTCGATCTGCTGGCGATGCAGCAGCAGCTTGCGCTTGCGGCGCGGCGCGTGGTTGGTCCACGACCCGTTGAGGTACTCGGGGATGTACGCCGCGTCGAGCCAGGCCTCGCCGCGCTCGATGAAGACGTAGCCGTCGACGAGCGACGCGCGCCCCATGCGCAGCGATTTCACCTCGCTGCCGGTGAGCACCAGGCCCGCCTCGTAGGTGTCGAGGATGTTGTACTCGTGCCGGGCCTTCTTGTTGGAGGCGATCAGCTTCTCGCCGGTCTCCTTGGGCATGTCACATCCTTTCTGCCGTCGGGCTGGTGCGGGATCCGCGCTCACGCGCGAGGATCCAGCCTACCGCACCCTCGCCGCTAGACCCGCAGATACCGCGTGATCGCGATCTTCGCCGCGATCGCCGAGAGGATCACGCCCACGAGGGCTCTGTTGCAAAAATCGTGAAGCTTGAGCATGCTTGGCGGAGATTGGACGGACGGAACGATGACGGATTTCAAGTGGCGCCATTTCCAGGGTGATGTGATCCTGTGGGCGGTGCGCTGGTATTGTCGCTATCCGA
>NZ_JASBSF010000308.1 GCF_030149085.1 Microbacterium sp.
TGCTCTTCTTCTGGGATCGGCCCGAGTACGTCGAGATCCGGGACCACGTACGCGCGGAGTTCGGCCTCTGAGCGCACGGTGACGCGAGTGGAAGCGACACGGGTCCGCCCCAGTCGGCTTCCGCGTCGTTACGCGGAGCCGTGACCGCTGTCAATCCCCTCGCGAGTGCCCGCGGCCACGACGCAATCTGCTGGCATGACCGAACTGACAGGAACCGAAGCCCGCGCCCGCGCCAAGGAACTCGTCGAAGACATCGACATCACGATGCTCACGACACGCGATGACAGCGGCAACCTCGTGAGCCGGCCGATGAGCACCCGCCGCATGGACGAGAACGGCGACATCTGGTTCTTCACGGCCGAGCACACCAAGAAGGTCGACGAGGCCGAAGCAGATGACGAGGTCGGACTGTCGTACTGCGACCCGAAAGCCATGCGCTATGTGTCGGTCGCAGGTCGCGCCGGTGTCGTCCACGACGATGCACTCATGCGTGAGCTGTATTCGCCGTCGCTGGAGGTGTGGTTCGAAGACGGGCTCGACACGCCCGGCATCACCCTCTTGCGAGTCACACCGGTCGAGGTGGAGTTCTGGGAACCCGGACAAAACCGTCTGGCACAGGCCGCCGGGATGCTGAAGGCGCTCGTGACCCGCGACACACCGGACGACGACATCGTCCGGCACGCGAAGATCAGCTACTAGGGCCTCTCACGCGGCGAGGCGAGCGATGGCCTCGTCAAGCAGCATCGTCTCGCGATCGCCGGTGCGGCGGTCCCAGAGTTCGACCTCGCCGGTCGCCGCTCCCCGGCCGACCACGAGGATGCGTGGCACGCCGATAAGTTCCGCATCGCCGAACTTCACTCCCGGAGACACCTTCGGTCGATCGTCGTAGACGACCTCGAGACCGGCATCCTCGAGACGGGCGCTGGCCTGCTCCGCAAGATCGAAAGCAACGGCATCCCTGCCCGTAGCGACGACGTGCACGTCGAAGGGCGCCACGGCGGTCGGCCAGATGAGACCCTTCTCGTCGTTGCTGAGTTCGGCGATGATCGCGAGGATTCGCGTAACACCGATGCCGTACGAACCCATCGTCACGGTGACGAGCTTGCCGTTCTCGTCGAGAACCTTCAGACCCAGCGTCTCGGCGAAGAAGCGGCCGAGCTGGAAGACGTGACCGATCTCCATTCCGCGCGCGAGCTCAACAGGACCAGAGCCATCCGGCGCCGGGTCGCCCGGCAGAACGTTCGCCACCTCGACGAAGCCGTCGCCGCTGAAGTCCCGGCCCGCCACGAGTGAGTGGACGTGCTTCTGGTCGATGTTCGCGCCCGTCACCCAGGACGTTCCCTCCACGACGCGCGGGTCGAGGAGATACCGGATGCCGGTCGCCGACTCTTCGCCGAGGACCGCGCCGGTCGGCGACCACGGACCGATGTAGCCCTTCACGAGGAGCGGGTTGTTCTCGAAATCGTCACCTGTCGCCGCCTCGACAGCGGCGGGGGCAAACGCCACCTCGGCCCGCTTGTCGTCGATGTCGCGGTCTCCGGGAATGCCGACCACGACGATCTCTCGCGTGCCGTCGAGGTGAGTCAGCGCCAGCACGACGTTTTTGAGCGTGTGGGCTGCCGTCCACGTTGTGTCGTCATCCGTGGCAGGACCGGCGATGCCGGGAGCCGGGGCAGCCTCGTTCGCGTTGAGGTGATCGACAAGCGTCGCGATCGTCGGGGTGCCTGGCGAATCGAAGATCACCGGATCGGGAAGGCCGGCGAGCGGGAGGGGCGCGGGGACGATCGTCGTGAACGCCTCGACGTTGGCGGCGTATCCCCCGGCGCTGCGCACGAAGGTGTCTTCACCGACGGGTGTGGGGTGGAGGAACTCCTCGCTCCGGGCCCCGCCCATGAGTCCGTTGTCGGCGTTGACGATGACGTACTCCAGCCCGAGCCGCTGGAAGATTCGCTCGTACGCGTCACGCTGGGCCTGGTAGGACGACTCGAGCCCGGCATCCGTGTAGTCGAACGAGTAGGCATCCTTCATCGTGAACTCGCGCCCACGCAGGAGCCCCGCGCGCGGCCGAGCCTCGTCACGGTACTTGTCCTGGATCTGGTAGATCGCCAGCGGCAGATCCTTGTACGAGGGATAGAGGTCCTTCACCAGGAGCGTGAACATCTCCTCATGGGTCGGCGCGAGAAGGTAGTCGGCGCCCTTGCGGTCCTGGA
>NZ_JASBSF010000313.1 GCF_030149085.1 Microbacterium sp.
CCCAGGAACTGCGCGATGCCGCCGTCGGCGAGCACGCCGGCCACTCCGGTGACGACCTGCCGCACGAGATCGTCCCCGACCGCACCACCGTCGCGGTATTCGTAGGCGGGAACCGAGATACCTCCGGCGGTCGCACCGCGGGGCGTGATGACGAACGGCGGATTGGAGACCACACGGTCGAACCGTTCACCGGCGACCGGCTCAAAGAGACTGCCGTGGCGCACCTCGAGGCCGTCGACGCCGTTGAGCGCGGCAGTGAGGCTGGCGAATCCCAGCGCGCGGGTCGAGATGTCGGTGGCGACGACCTCGTCGGCGTAGAGGCGGGCACGAAGGGCCTGGATGCCGCATCCGGTGCCGAGGTCAAGCACGCGCCCCGTCGGCGCAGGCAGCTGCAGGCCCGCCAGGGTCAGCGACGCTCCACCGACTCCGAGCACATGGTCGGTCGGCAACGCGCCCTCGAGGGCCGCTTCGTCGAGGTCGCTCGCGATCCACCACTCGCCGGCACCGGCATCCGCCTCGCCGCTCCACTCCTGCGGTCTGATGAGGGCGATCGGCCTGGCAGTGTCACCGTCGATCGCGGCGAGGCCGAGCAAGACGAGTCCTGCCACGCCGGTGCGCGGGAGCGCGGCATCGACGGCGGTCACCGGCTGCGGCATCCCGAGTCCAAGCATGCGCGCGAGCGTCGCAAGAGCGTCGTCGCGTCCCGCGAGCGCACGGATCGCTGGTCCGCGCAGCCCACGCCCGATCGCGGCATCACCGACAGGTCCCCAGGCGTTGCGCAGGGCCTCAGCGGTGAATCCGGCCGCGGTGAGGTCAGAGGCCAGGGCGGCGCAGATTGTGGGGTCGGGATGAAGGGGCATCGTCACGGATCCATTCAAGCGCGGACGGCCTGCGGGATGCTCCGAGCCGCGGACCGTAGAATTCCGGCGGGATCCGCACGAACAGCGGTCGTCCCGCGACACGACATGACCGCGCCCACCCCGCTCCCCGCATCCGTGCCCCCCGGCCACCCTGTGCCGCGCCGCCGCACCGGTCTGAGACGACTCGTCCGGCGCCTGTCGACAACGGTCGTGATCGGGGTTCTTCTCGCAGCCGGTGGGCTCACGACGGATGCCGCGCCGGCCGCTGCGGCAGCAACGCCGGCCCCGACCGCAACAGCCGTTGATCCGCAGCTCGTGGCCGCTTCACTCGGCGGCGGTGTCGTCTCACCCGGCGACTCGCTGGCCATCTCTCTCGGTCTCACGGCAGGTTCGGCGCCGCTGCCCGCCACCCAGGCGACGGTCGCGATTGGCACGGAACCCCTGTCCACACGGGCAGAGGTCGGCAACTGGCTCACCTCCCCCCGTAGCGAGCGCGCGCCGACGATCGTCGGCACCGCCTCGCTCGACCCTGCCGCGGCCGGCGAGCGAGCAAGCGCCATCGTGCGCGTCCTGGCAAGCGACCCAGTGCTCACCGACCGAGCCCCGGGCGTGTATCCCGTGCTCGCGAGCGTCACGGTTGCGGGGCGGACCCTGCAGTCGGCGTCAGTGTTCGTCGTCCCCACCGGGGCCGCCGCGGATGTCGCGGTCATCGTGCCGATCACGGCCCCGCCGACGGGACGAGGTCTGCTCAGCGCCGAGGTACTGGCGTCACTGACGGCTGAGGACGGCGCACTGACGGCAGCACTCACCGGGGTGCAGGGCACTGACGCCATCATCGCGATCGACCCCGCCATCGTTGCTGCGATCCGGGTGCTCGGCACTACCGCCCCGGCGACCGCACGCGATTGGCTCGCACGTTTCGAGGCGCTGCCCAACGATCGGTTCGCACTGCAGTTCGGCGACGCCGACCCCTCCGCCCAGGTCGCCGCCGGGGTGGTGCCGCCGCTGGCGCCGACCTCGCTCGCCGCATACATCGACCCCGCCGGCCTCTCGGGCAACGACCCCGAGCCGACACCCACCGGCTCTACGGCTCCGTCCGAATCCGACACGGATGACGAGTCCCGGCTCCCCACGCTCGACGAGCTGCTGGACGTCGGCGCAACGACTGACATCTGGTGGCCCGACGCGGTAACTGCCGATGTCGTCGCGGCGCTCGGCACCGGTGGCGCGCTGACGCTCACCGACACGACAGCCGTCGCGACCTCCTCGCCCGCGGCGCATGCCCGCGCAGGCGATGCCGGACTACTCGTCGCCGACGCCGACGTGAGCGCTGCACTGTCAGCGGCCGCCGCCAGCCCCGATGCCCTGGACCGCGCGGCATCCCTCGCCGAGGCATCCGCCCTCGAGACTCTCCCGCTGACCGGAACGACGACGGTCGTTGCGCTCCAGCGCGACCCGACCCGCACTGCCGTCGCCCTGCGTGCGGCCATTGACGGCGCTCGGACCTTGCCGGGTGCCCAGCCGCGCGGACTCAGCGCCCTTATCGGCAGCGAACCGAGCGAGGTTTCCATCGCCGACGAGCCTCTCGCGACAGCCCGGGTCGAGGCCGTGCCGGCGCTGCTGTCCGGCGAGCAGCGCATCGAGTCTTTCGCGAGTGTCATCGCCGAGCCATCGCTGCTGACAGGGGGCGAACGCGCGGAGATCCTGCAGCTCCTGAGCCTCGGCTGGGCCGGGCAGGATGACGCGTGGGAGGAAGCCCTCGATACCCACGCCGCTGCAACCCAGGCGACCCTGTCGTCGGTTGCGATCCTGCCGCCGAGCCCGATTCAGCTGGTCGCCGCCGACGCCGAGATCCCCGTGGGCATCAAGAATGACCTGCCCTATCCCGTCACCGTCACCCTGCACGCCCACAGCGACGACCTGCGGCTGGAGGTCACGGAGAGCATCGATGTCGAGATCGGTCCGCAGCAGAGCACGCGGGCCTCGCTCCCGGTGAAGGCGCGGGTTGGCAGCGGAACCGTCGAAGTTGATCTGTCGCTGACAAGCCCGACCGGCGTGCCCATCGGAGACGACCAGTCACTGGAAGTCAACGTGCGCGCCGACTGGGAGACGATCGGTCTGGTCATCCTGTCGGTTCTAGCGGCTGCGTTCCTCGCTATCGGCGCGGTCCGAACGGTCCGTCGCATCCGTCGCCGCCCTGAAGCAGAGGGCCCTAAAGCAGAGGGCCCCGAAACAGACGATGCTCAGGCTGCGACGGATGCCGACAGCACCGCAGCGGAGGAGCAGTCGTGAGTTCCATTGGGCGTGCGAGCACCCTCATCGCCGCCGGTACGCTCGTGTCGCGGCTCACCGGGTTTCTTCGCTCGGTCGTGTTGGTCGCAGCCGTCGGCTCCGTGGGCAGCCGCGCAGCCGACGCCTTCACAATCGCGAACCAGCTGCCCAACAACCTCTACGCGATCATCTCGACGGGCCTGCTGACAGCGGTCGTCGTGCCACAGATCGTGCAGGCCGCCGCGCATGCCGACGGCGGTCGCGCGTTCATCTCGAAGCTGTTCACTCTCGGCACCGTCGCGCTCGTTGCGACCACTGCCATCGGCACGATCGCAGCTCCCCTGCTCGTGCAGCTGTACGCGTCACAGTTCACGCCCGACCAGTTGGCTCTCGCTACCGCGTTCGCCTACTGGTGCATCCCGCAGCTGCTGTTCTACGGGCTCTACGCCCTCCTCGGCGAGATTCTCAATGCCCGGCGCGTCTACGGCCCGTTCACGTGGGCGCCGATCGCCAACAATGTCATCTCGATCGCGGGCTTCGGTGTCTTCATCGTGATCTTCGGAGGCCCGGTCACGGAGGTCGCCGACTGGACACCGACGATGATCGCGCTGCTCGCAGGCACCGCCACCCTCGGCATCGTCGTGCAGGCGGCCGTGCTCATGGTCTTTTGGGTGCGGGCCGGATTGCACCTGCGCCCCGACTTCGCGTGGCGAGGCGTGGGCCTTCGCAACATCGGACGCCTCGCAGGCTGGACCTTCCTCATGGTCGTGGTCGGTCAGGTCGCGGGGATCGTGCAGAGCCAGATCATGTCGGTCGTGTCGGGTGACGCTCCGGCCGCCACCGTCGCCGCCAACGCGTGGCTGCTGTACATGCTGCCCTTCTCGGTGTTCGTCCTGTCGATCGGTACCCCCTACTTCACGCAGCTGAGCGAGCACGCAGCCGCCGGCCGAGACGAAGAGGTCCGCGCCGACATCGCGCGCAGCATCCGTCTTCTCGGCCTGTTCATGGTGATCTCCACCGCGGTCCTCGCCGCCGCCGCAGTACCGGCCTCCCGAATCTTCACCACCACAGCGGACTACGCAGTGGATGCGTCGTGGGTGCTGCTCGCTTTCCTCGTCGGGCTCATCCCCCAGACCGTGCTGTTCATCATCGGGCGCGTCTTCTACGCCTACAACGACACCCGAACCCCGTTCTTCTTCACCCTCGTGCAGGCGAGCATCGTCATCATCACGGCGGTGCTCGCACTGAACCTGCCGACAGCGTTCGTCACCGCCGGCATCGCCCTCGGCCAGTCCATCGCGGTGTGCGTCCAGCTGGCCCTGGCCACCTGGTTCCTCCGTCGCCGCCTCTCCCGCATCGGAATCAGACGATGGATGCCGTCCCTTGCGCTCTTTGCCGCGGCTGCCGTGCCAGCCGGACTGGTCGGCTGGGGTGTGTACCTTCTGTCCGGCGCTGAAACCAGCTGGATGCTCCAGAATCAGTTCACCGGCGCACTCGGCTCGGCTCTGATCGGCGTCGTCGCCCTGGCGGTCTATATCGGCATCCTCGCTTTGCTGCGCGTTCCCGAGCTCACCGCGGCATGGCAGACCATCCGGCGGATCATCTCTCGACGGTGAACGTCTCTCCTCCGAACGGTGAACGACACTCCAGGCCACCGGACCCGGGGAATGCCGCGCGGATAGCATGTGTTGAAGCATCCGGAACCGCAACGAAGGGTCGCTCATGCGCAACGTCATCATCATCGGGTCCGGCCCTGCCGGATACACCGCAGCAATCTATGCGGCCCGTGGTGGGCACCAGCCGCTCGTCATCGCAAGCTCGGTCGAAGCCGGCGGTGAACTCATGAACACCACCGAGGTCGAGAACTTCCCCGGCTTCCCCGAAGGCATCATGGGTCCAGACCTCATGGCAAAAATGCAGGTCCAGGCAGAAAAATTCGGCTCTGAGATCGTCTACGACGACGTCGTTTCCGCGTCACTCGACGGCCCGGTCAAGTCCGTGACCCTCGGGTCGGGAGCGGTGCACGAAGCTCACGCCGTGATCTTCGCAACAGGCTCCGCGCCTCGCAAGCTCGGCATCGAGGGTGAGAAGACCTTCTCGGGCCGCGGAGTCTCGTACTGCGCGACCTGCGACGGGTTCTTCTTCCGCGAGCGCGTGATCGCGGTGGTCGGCGGTGGCGACTCCGCCATGGAGGAGGCGACGTTCCTCACCAAATTCGCCTCGAAGGTGTACATCATTCACCGCCGCGATGAGCTGCGCGCATCGAAGATCATGCAGGATCGCGCGTTCGCGAACGAGAAGATCGAGTTCATCCTGAACAGCGAGATCATCGACATCAGTGGTGGCGACCAGGTGACCGGTGCGACGCTGCGCGACACCACCACCGGCGAGACCTCCGAGCTCGCGCTCGACGGAATCTTCGTCGCGATCGGCCACGACCCGCGCACGCACCTCGTGCATGGCGTGCTCGACCTCACCGAGGATGGCACGATCCAGCTCGAAGGCCGCTCCTCGCGCACGTCACTTCCCGGCGTCTTCGCCGCCGGTGACGTGATCGACCCGACTTACCGACAGGCAGTCACCGCCGCCGGATCGGGCGCGGTTGCTGCCCTGGACGTTGAGCACTACCTCGCCGCCCTGCTCGAGGACGCCACCGACCCGCTGCCTGACGAGCCTGTCGACGTCCCCAGCGAGGCCTTGGCCTGAGCGCCGGGGTTTGCCCAGGAACAATCGCGCCCACTGACGCGTTTTCACAACCGAAAGCTTTGACGAAGGAGAACACATGACTGCCGCTGCAACCACCTCGGCGACGTGGGACCAAGATGTCCTGCAGGCCGACGGCCCCGTTCTTGTCGACTTCTGGGCAGCGTGGTGCGGCCCGTGTCGCATGGTCGCCCCGGTGCTGGATGAGATCCAGGCCGAGCACCCCGACAAGATCACCATTCTCAAGCTCAACGTCGATGAGAACCCCGATCTCGCGATGAAGTATCAGATCACCTCGATCCCGGCCATGAAGGTTTTCCAGGGCGGCGAGGTCAAGACGACCATCATCGGCGCCAAGCCGAAGTACGCCCTCGAGCAGGATCTGGCCGAGTTCATCGGCTGATCTTCGCCACCACACGGATGCCGCGGTTCCTCGGAACTGCGGCATCCGTCTTTCTGCGCTCAGCGCGACAGCTGACACGTACGAGTCAGGGGACGTCGGGGAGCAGCGCGTCCCAGGTGCGGTGGCGCGAGGAGCCGAGGAGCCGCCACACAGCTCGGGTGAGTGGCGGATAGTCGAGCGCTATCTGCCGGAGCACGCGGTAATGCCGGATGCCGGTGGAGGGCAACCCGGTCGTGAGGATGTTCTCGGCGCGAAGCATCAACACGACGAGCTCATCCACCGTGGGGAGATCCTCCATGAACTCCCACGGATCCTCGCCCGCTCGCAGCCTTTCCTCGACCAGAACCGACAGTTCATCGGCCGCTTCGGCGCGCAACAGCTCAAGACTCGCCCGACGAGTCGGGGCCGAATTCTCGCGCGTCATGACTCCAGCGTACGTCGCCGTGAGCCCGGGTTGCCCAGCTGTGGATGATCAGGACCCGAAGCCGTCGACACCGAGCTCCGCGAGAATGCGATTGAGATCCTGAATGCTAGCGAAATCAATGCTGATCTGCCCTTTTTTGGCAGCGAGGGTGATCTTCACGCGAGTGTCTAGGCGATCACCGAGCCGCTCGGCGAGCTCGTCGAGGTGACCGCGACGGCTACCAGCCTGCGGCTTGGCCGGCTTGCGCCCGGCGGATGCTGCACCCTTTGCTGCAGCTTCCGCCTCACGCACGGAAAGGTCCTCGTTCACGATCTTGTCGGCGAGCCGAGCCATGGCCGCTTCGCCCTCAACCGACAGAATCGCGCGGGCGTGGCCGGCGCTGATGACCCCAGCTGCGACTCGCTGCTGCACCGGGATCGGCAGCTTCAGCAGGCGGATCGTGTTGCTGATCTGGGGCCTAGACCGCCCGATGCGGCCC
Source organism: Microbacterium sp. (assembly GCF_030149085.1). Lineage (GTDB taxonomy): Bacteria > Actinomycetota > Actinomycetes > Actinomycetales > Microbacteriaceae > Microbacterium. The sequence goes on from NZ_JASBSF010000313.1 coordinate 7,140, forward strand.
GCAAGCTCCTCCTGCGTGATGCCGAAGTCCTCGAGCAGCTGCTGGTACGCCGACGCCTCTTCGAGCGGATTGAGCTGCGAGCGGTGCAGGTTCTCGAGCAGAGCGTCTCGCAGCAAGTTCTCGTCTGCCGTATCGCGGACGATTGCCGGGATCGAGTCGAGACCCGCTTCCCGAGAGGCCCGGGTGCGGCGCTCGCCCATGATGAGCTCATAGGTGCCATCGCCACGATCGCGGACCACGACGGGCTGGAGCACCCCGAACTCGCGCACGCTGTGGACGAGTTCCGCGAGCTCGTCCGGGTCGAAGTTGGTGCGAGGCTGCCGAGGATTCGGAACGATCGTGTTCGGATCGACGTGGATCAGCCGGGCTCCCGGCACCGTGACGAGATCCTCGGCGGGCGCCGCCTCGGGGAAGAACACGTCGACGGGGCGGCTCTCGCCCTGATCGGTGGTGGGAATGAGTGCGCCGATTCCCCGCCCAAGCCCTGTTCTCTTGGCCATCACGCGTCCCTCTCTTCAGTGCCACGATCGCGCGGAGATATCCCAGCGGCTTCCGCGGTCGCGACATCCGGGTGCTGATCACGCCGGACGATTTCCACGGCAGCCTCGCGATACGCCACCGCTCCGACGGACTGCCCATCGTAGGCGATCACAGTCTGCCCGAAGCTCGGCGCCTCGGAGATGCGAACCGACCTCGGGATGACCGTGGTGAGCACCTGATCAGCGAAGTGCGCACGAACCTCATCAGCCACCTGCTGCGAGAGACGGGTGCGGCCGTCGTACATCGTGAGGAGAATCGTCGAGAGCTCCAGCGTGGGGTTCAGGTGCTTCTGGATCATGGATACCGTTCCCATCAGCTGGCTGAGCCCCTCGAGCGCGTAGTACTCGCACTGGATAGGAATGAGGACCTCGTCGGCGGCGGTGAACGCGTTGATGGTGAGCAGGCCGAGGGAGGGTGGGCAGTCGATCAGCACGATGTCGATGTCCGCGCCCGTCGTGGACAGATACTTCTCCAGTGCTGTCCGCAACCGCCGCTCGCGAGCCACGAGAGAAACGAGTTCGATCTCAGCTCCCGCGAGGTGAATCGTGCTCGGAGCACAGAAGAGCCTGGGGGACTCAGGGCTCTGCTGGACGACCTCTGACAGTGGTCGCTCCTCGACGAGAACGTCGTAGACGCTCGGTGTCTCCGCATTGTGCGGGATGCTGAGCGCAGTGGACGCGTTGCCCTGCGGGTCGAGGTCGACGACCAGCACCGTGGCACCCATGTGCGCGAATGCAGCTGCGAGGTTGACGGTCGACGTGGTCTTGCCGACCCCACCCTTCTGATTCGACACCGTGAAGATCCGTCGCCGACCCGAGTACTCCAGCGGGATAGCGTCAAGGGCTCGGCGGCGTGCCGTGAGGTCTGCGAGTTCGCGCGCCAAGGGGGTGTCGTAGAACGAGTCCGTCGCGGGATCCTCGTCGTGTTTCACGTGAAACGCTCCGATCGGGTCAAGGGCTTCTCTACTCTATGTGCGGGTACCGAATCGACCCCGGGTCGGTCGTGGCGGCTCACCGTTTCACGTGAAACATCCGCTTCGCAGTCGTCATTGCTTCGCACACTCAGTCACCCACCGTGGCGTGCACGACGCGAGTCGTCTCATCGAGAACGCCTTCACCAAGGGTCAGCACCCCGACGTCGGTAAGCCCGAATCGGCGGATCTGCTTTTGCGCGGCGTCAATCTCCGCCTCGGCGCCACGTCCTTTGAACAGGATGAGCTTGCCCCCAGGACGCACGAGTGGAGCTGTCATCGGGATCAGTGTGCGAAGCGCGCTCACAGCACGCGCCGTAACGACGTCCACGGGCTCCGCGGGAGCCCACTCTTCGGCGCGTGCTCGAACGACCGCGACGTTGTCGAGCCCCAGCGCATGAGCCTGC
>NZ_JASBSF010000315.1 GCF_030149085.1 Microbacterium sp.
CGTGAGCTTCCGAATATCCAGCGGGGTGCCGCCGAGATCCGGGTTCCGTGCCGACTGGGTCTCCCGCAGCGGCAGGTCCTGGAGGAAGATCAGATCGCCGCGGAGCGAGTCGTATCCCTCGAATTGACGGTGCGCCTTCTCCAGCAGCAGGATCCCGACCGCGCGCAGACCCTTCAACCGGGCGGAGTGCTCATGCGACCGGAAGCACTCCAACAGGTCGGTGTGCCGATCGGCGGCGACGTCGTTGATGAACGGCCGCAGCTTGCTGATCATCACCCGGCCCACGCCGCGATCGGCATACTGCTGGATGACGAACAGCAGCTCCGTGCGCAACGGCTCACTCAGCGACCCGAGCGCGAGCTGGTGACGCTCCAGCACCACGTTCGAGCCCATGAAGTCCTCGACCGTGAGGGCAGGCTGCTTGCGGCGCGCCGCCCGCAGCCCGGAGTCGTGATAGTCGCAGAGGCCGCTGCTGATGCTGTGTGACAGGATCCTGCCGCACGACGCAATTGGGCACGGGACTGACGGGAACACGAACTTCCCCACCCGATCGGCGACGAATGCCTCCAGCCGGTGATCGGTGAGCGCGGCTTCCGACTGCTTGCAGCGTTTCGCGAACAGGTCGTAGTGCGTGGGGCAAAGACCCCGCGTGGTCATCGCCCGCCCGCAGCGGACGCCCGCCTCATCGGATATGCCGCAGAGCTCGAAGCCGCGGGTCGTCCTCCTCGCATCCAAGCTCACCTTCGGGTGGGTGCGGGCATACTCCTCAACGCTCACGCCGGCATGTCTGGCCCGACGCTGGCATGGCGGGCAGTAGTCGACGCGCGAAGCGGGATTCGCGCAGCCAGGCCGCTTGCAGGCACGGAAATCGTTGAGCTCGTTGAACGGATCGACCGTGAGGATCCCGGTCACTGCGTCCCACGCGCCAACAGCCCACTCCTCGTTCAGCATCCCCGCCAGGAACTCCCGCCAACCGCCGCCAGACTTGCTGCCTGCTGCCTCCGCGGTGTCGACGATGAGCGTCACGTGCGGTCCTCCGAATACATCGTCGTGCGTGCGACCGCAGCGCGCAGCGCCTCGTCGCTGGCGTGCGTGTAGATCAGCGTCGACGCCAACGATCGGTGCCCGAGCAGCACCCGCACGACATCAAGATCCACCGCCTGCCCCTCCAGCCCGCGCAACCAGATCGTCGCGCGCGTATGCCGCAGCAGATGTGGCCGCACGTAGAACTCCAGCCGGTTCGACCACCGACGGAACAGGTCCACCACCGTCGCGTAGGTCAACGCCCGGCCCGCTGTCGGGCCCTCCAGTGCAACGATCGCGTTCGGGCTCCCGTCGTCCCCGAGCAGCCTCAGCCGCTCCGACAACGCCTCCTGATACGACAACGCCAGCTCCGCCGGCACCGGGACACTCCGCAGAGACTTCGCCCGCGCGCCGTTGACGGAGCGGTTCCGCACGACATGCAGATGAGGCCCGCGGAGCCGGCAGCCGTGCGCGCTGTTGTCGGCGAGCAAATGCAGGTCCTGCCGAAACAGCGACAGTACTTCGCCGACCCGCAGCCCGGTGAAGTAGAGCAGATCCACCAGGAAACGGTCCCGCGGACGTAACGGCAACTCGAGCAGAGCCCGCCGCTCGGCTTCCTCCGACAACCACGACGGCGCCGTCTCCACCTGCACCGCCCGGACCTTCAACGATCTCGTCATCACACTCCGGATCCGCCCGTGTTCACCGCCCCGCGCACCCGGGCGCACCACCTGATCCTCCGTCAGCTGCACGACCAGATCCCTGGGCACGAGATCCTCAAGCGCGGCCCACCTGTAGAACTCCACCAGCGCGACCAACCACGCGGCGACCGTCGCGGGCTTGCGAGGCGTGGCGATCGCGGAGCCCCGCGAGACCGGCGTCACCAACAGGTGGTTCTTCCACTGCACCAGCGTTGAAGTCCTCACCTGCGTCCAATGCAGGCCCTGAGCCGGAAGCCAACTCAAGAAGCCCGCCAAACGGAGACCGTAGTTCCGCACCGTGTTCGGAGACGCGCCCGACTCAGAAAGAGAACGCAGCCAATCACACGCACCGGGATGAATCACGCCCCGCGTCCGATCGAACACCACCCCCGCATCGACCCCGGAGAAAGACGGCACCCAGCGGAAGGCGAACACCCCAAGGTCACTCATGATCGCACCGTAGCTGCCGTCACTGACACTGCTGCGGGAGTGTCCATCCAAGGACGATCTGCATCCGACGCTGACAACCACTTACAACCACACATGACTACAGATAACGAGCGCCACCAGCTCAGGCCCACACGAACTGCTGTGCAGCGGGACAGCGCGGATCGTCACCGGAGCCCACGACATCCAGATGCCGGAACCCCCGGCCTCCGACGGCCTGAACGCACCCGGCGTCCAGACAAGCTGCACCGAGCTGACCGTCGAGACCGTGCGCACCTACGAGCCGAACCTGGGCTCGCGAGAGGGCACGGCACGGGAAGACGACTCCCCCGCCTTCGTCGCCGCGACGCCCGCGGCCACGCTGTCGGGCAACGCCCCGCGGCTGTAGCTCAGCGGCACTCCGGGCCGAGCCCGTCGATGACCGTGGCCGGATCCGCGACGATCCGCTCGCAGCGCAGGCAGCGCGTGCCGCGGAAGATCACCTCCGGCTCGCCGTGGATGCCGCGCTCGGGCTCGACCTCGTAGAGGTCAGCGTGTGTGGCGAATAGGCGCGGGTGGTTCTTGGCGATGGCGGCATGGAACTGCGCGGGCGTCGTCGGTGGACTCACCTGGAGTTCCACGAATCGCCGGATGACAAAGGTGTACGCCGCGCGCGTCAGACGCTCCGCAAGGAACAGGTCGGGGTTCACCGCCGAGATGCCGACGCTGGCAAGATCGGCCAGCCCGTAGTCGTCCACATCCTCGGTGACGATGAATCGCGCCCCGGCCGCTTCCGCGTCGGCAAGGAGTTGGCGGTCCTTGGCGTCCGTGGCCTCGAACCGCCTCGCCACGTTCCCGGTAGGGGTCAACTCGCCGCCGTAGCGCCGCCGCAAGTCCACGGGCCGGGTCGCGTTCGGGCGCATGTGGCGGGCAGCCTCCGCCTCGGCGGTCGCGCTCCATCCCACGACGAACCCGCTGCGGCTCGCGCCGACCATCAACAGGGTGCGTGTGACGGGCTTGGCTACGACATTCGCATCGAGGAAGACGAAGGTCACGTCACCGGGTGCCGAAAAGGTCTTCCCGGAGGTCATCGCGCACCAGCTCGATCACGTCGCCCATCGCCTGGTCCCACCACCGCTGGTATTCCTCGTAGGGGATGCGGTTGCGGTTGCCGACCTTGACGGCGTGAATCTCCCCCGCCTTGATCTTGCGAGAGATAGTGGAGCGCGACACCCCGGTCAGCGATGCGACCTGCTCCGGGGTGAGCATCCGCTGCTTCGCCGTCAACGTGACGGTCTCGCCCTCGGAGGCCGCGCGCTGGACGTACTCCGCCACCTTCTCCAACCAGGCGGGGAGCTCCGAAGTCTCCCGCGCGCTGGCGCGCACGTCCTCGGGGTCGATCGTCAAGGGTGCCGGGGTCATGCTCACATCCTACCTCCACCTGCACAGTCAGCGAAGCGTATCTGTGCATCATCAGTTCTCCCTCTTCGCGGCAGTTCATGCGTCGATGCCCGCGAACACCTCGTCGAGCGCATCGGCCGCGACTTCGACGATGAGATCAGGGCGCTTCGCGTAGTGCCCCTCGGTGATCGCCGCGTCACTGTGCCCGAGCAGATCGCGTGCGACCTCGACGCCGGCCGTGTCCGATACCGCCGCAGCGACGGCCTTGCGGAGGCTACGGAAGGTGAGGTGCTCGGCATCGACCCCGATAGCCAGCAGCTCCGGCTCGAACTCGCGGCGGAACATCCGCAACAGTTCGCCGACCGCGCTGGGATCGCGCGGACGGCCGCGCTCGGTAGTGAACAGGACGTCGTCTGGATTCCGTTCGGGATCGGGAACGTGGCTCGCCACGAGTTCACTCAGAACCTTGGCTGCGAACTTCGGAACGCGAACCCAACGCTTCTGCCGCTCCGCCTTGGGCGAGTCCTGACGGAACAGACCGCGGGACTTCGTGCGAACCATCGTCCCGCCCACCCAGACGAGTGCCTCCATCGTCAGGCTTCCGTCCGGCTGCTCCACCGCCTCGAACCGCACGTCCTGGAACCGGATCGCAATCGGCTCCGCGGTCCTCTCGGAGGTGCCGAGCGTGATGAGGATGTAGTCGGCGAGCAGCTTGTAGTTGGGCCGACGGCCCACCGGATAGCGCGTCCGATGCCGCTCCGGCCACACGTCGCGGATGAGATGGAGGACGTACTTTACCTGCACCGCGTCGAGTTCGAAGTACACCGTGTCCGGCTCATCCGCTCGCCTGGTCGCACGGATCGGGTTCGCCACAACGACCGCTCCATACCGCGTCTGCTGGATCGACCCGGCAGCCGAGAAGTGCCCTTGCTGGATCGCCCAGTCGAACATGAGCGACATCAAGTTCCGCACCTTGTTCGCGGTCGTCACCGACTTCTCTCGTGCGATGTCCATGAGCAGACCGTCGGCGCGGTCGGCGGTGATGTCGGCAATGGGGATGGCACCGGCACGCGGGATGACATGCGCTCGGACCACCGATGCGTAGCCATCGACCGTCTGCTCGCGGCGCTGGCGCAGCACCCGTGGATCGTCGTCGTGATACGCCGTCTTCAGCCACGTCGTCGCCAGCTCTGCGACGGTCATGAACTGCGTTCGTCGCGCCAGGACTCGACCGACAGCGACATCAGCCGCCTCCTGCAACGCGGCCAGCGCCTCGGCCTCGGTCGCTCCGCTGCCGCTCGGACGGCGCTCATGCCCGTTGCCGTCATAGACCCGTCCTCGCGCGATGACGAGACCGCTCGGCTCGACGGTGTAGGTCACCTTGCCGAGTTCGCCGAGTGCGCGCTTCGGCCGCGCCATCAGTCGCCCGCCCTGTCCGTCGGGGCCACGATCCGCCCGGCGATGAACGCTTCGACATCCTCATCGCGGTAGCGGACGTTGTGCGACGAGAGTGCGACGAACGGCAATCCGAGACCTCGGCTGCGCGCACGCTCGGTCCGCCAGTCAGCGAGCGTCCTGATCGGGATGCCCGTGTACTCTGCAAGCTCCTGCGGAGTCCAGAGGCGGGGGCGGTCGTCGCTCATACCAATGAGGTAGGCGGCACCACCCGTCGTCCTCCAGCGAACCCCGTAGGACGGCCAAGAATCCGCAAAACGGACAGGTTCTCGGACAGCGGCAGCAGCGACCCACCCCATGCTTAACATCGCACTTCCCTGTATTCACAGGGGAGTACGATCCTGTGGGACACCCTCCGGTTCTCAGATCCTCAAGCCGAGCTGTACTTCGGCGTCTGAGACCCGGTACGACGAAAGCCCCGCATCCGATTGGATGCGGGGCTTTCGCGTGAACTGACATCGCCCGCCGACTCAGCCGTAAAAGTACTTCTCGAACACCCGCCTGGCACGCCGGGTCGCACCCAAATAGTCCTCTTCCACCTGGGATGCCGAGTGGGGCGGATACTCAAGCAGGCGCGCGAGGCCGTCGAGCTTCTGTCGGTCGCTGGGCAGGACATCGCTCGTCTGCGCTGAAAGCAGCGTGTTCGCAGACCGCAGCCGACTCGCGAGCACCCAGGCGTGTCGCAGGCGATCTGCAGCGCTCACGGGAAGGAGACCATGCGTCACGAGGGCGTCCAGTGCGCGCAGTGTTGATGTCGTGCGGAGATCGGGCACCGCGTGCGCGTGCTGAAGCTGGAGAAGCTGCACGAGCCATTCGACGTCGCTGAGAGAACCAGGACCGAGCTTGAGATGGCGAGCCGGATCGATCCCCTGCGGGAGCCGCTCGTTCTCGACGCGGGCTTTGATGCGCTTGATCTCTCGCAAACCGTTCTCATCGGCTCGCTCGGGATAGCGGACTGTGTCGGCGAGCTCCGTGAAGGCACCGATGAGCTTCACACTGCCTGCCACACCCCGCGCGCGAAGGAGCGCCTGCGCCTCCCAGGAGAGTGACCACCGCTGGTAGTAAGCCGCGTAGGAATCCAGAGACCGGACCATGGGGCCCGACCTCCCCTCGGGTCGAAGGTCGGCATCCAGGTCGAGCGGGAGCCTCAGGTCCTCCGAGTGCTGACGAAGACCTGCAACAAGCGCGCCGGCCAGCTGCGCAGCACGGCTCTCGTCCACGCCGTTGGCGCGGTAGACATAGAGAACGTCGGCGTCCGAGCCGAAACCGAGTTCCGACCCGCCGAAGCGGCCCATAGCAATGACCGAGAAGTCAAGGGCGTCGTCCTCGGGAGGCACGACGTCGCGGCGTACTGCCCGGAGTGTCGCCTGGATCGTCACCTCGGCGATCGTCGTCAACGCCTCGGCGATCTCGTCTATGGACAGGATGCCAAGAACCCCGCCCATTGCGGTGCGCAGCACCTCCCGTCGACGCAATGCCCGCACCGCCCGAGCTGCATCCTCGATAGAAGTGTGGCGAGTTTGAATGGCCCGCGCTTCTTCTTGCAGCGCCACGCCTGATCGCGGTCTCAGCTGGTCTTCGCCGTCCAGCCAGGCTGCCGATTCCGGAATCCATTCGACGAGCTCTCCGACGTATCGCGAACCGGAGAGCACACGCGTCAGGCGTTCAGCCGCACCCGTGGAGTCCCGCAGCATTCGAAGGAACCACGGAGTATCGCCGAGACGCTCACTCAGGCGTCTGAACGAGATCAGACCGTAATCGGGATCGACGCCGTCGGCGAACCAACGAATCATCACAGGCATGAGGTGGCGCTGGATTGTCGCCTTTCGACTGAGCCCTGTCGTGAGCGCGCGGATGTGGCGAAGAGCGCCAGGCGGATCGCGGAAGCCGATCGCCGCGAGCCGATCATGGGCCTGGTCCTCGGACAGGGCGCGCTCTTCGGCGGGTAGTGCTGCTACGGCCGACAGCAACGGCCGGTAGAACAGCCGCACGTGAATATCGCGGACTTCCCGTTTGATCGATTCCCACTGAGTGACGAGATCTGCGCCGGTATCCGCGAGACCGGACGAACGCGCCAAGACCCGCAACTCGTCGAGATCAGTCGGCATGAGGTGCGTGCGTGAGAGCCGACGCAACTGCAGACGGTGCTCGAGGAGCCGTAACAGCCGGTAGTCGCGCGCGAATGCTGCAGCATCCGTGCGCCCGATGTACCCCTCGGTCACCAGCGCATCGATCGCCGCGAGCGTGCCCCGTTGCCTGATCGCCTCGTCGCTCACGCCATGCACCAGCTGCAGCAACTGCACAGTGAACTCCACGTCGCGGATGCCACCCGGACCAAGCTTGATCTGCTGGGCCACCTCGTCGGGCGGGATGTGGTCTGTGACGCGCTCGCGCATCCGCTGAACGCTGTCGACGAAGTTCTCGCGTGTGGCGCTCGCCCACACACGCGGCCGGACTGCGTCGATGTACGCATCTCCGAGGGCTCTATTGCCCGCGATGGGCCGCGCCTTCAGAAGTGCCTGGAACTCCCAGCTCTTCGCCCAGCGCTCGTAATAGGCAACGTGCGATTCGAGCGTGCGCACGAGAGCTCCCTGTTTGCCCTCGGGTCGCAGGTTCGGATCGACCTCCCACAGCGGCGGCTCGATCTCGACACCAGAGATGCCTCGCATGGTCTGGACGGCCAGTCGGGTGCCGATGTCGACGGCGCGGGCCTCGGAGACAAGGGACTCGTCATCCGTTCCCGCAACGAAAATCACGTCTACGTCAGAGACATAGTTCAGTTCGCGGGCCCCGCACTTGCCCATCCCGATGATCGCGAACTGCGTCGCATCGACCTGCTCGCGCGAGAACTGGCCAGCGGGTCCCCCCGTCGAGATGCGGGTCCTGGCGATGCACAGGGATGCCTCGAGAGCTGCGCCCGCAGCGTCGGCGAGTGCAGCAGACACAGTGTCCAGGACTGCCTCCGGGGCAACGTGCGACAGGTCGAACAGCGCAATTCGGGCCAGTTCCGTCCGATACGCAATCCGCAGCCGAACCCAGGCAGCCTCGGACCCGTCGTCGGCAAACCCTCCCTCCACCCCGACTGCACTTAGGAGAGCCTCACGAAGCTCGGCTTCATTGGGCAGGCTGTCAGCCCCTCCCTCAAGCTGCACGATCTCGCGCGGATGCCTGCCGTAGAACTCCCCGAAGCCTCGTGAAGCCCCGAGCAGCAACCACAGGTGGGCCCAGCGTCGCTCATCGAGCGCCGCTACCCGGAGGGCGTCACAATCACGACGCGCAACCCGGAGAAGAGCCTGCAGCGCCGCGTCGGGGTCGGCAGCGTTTGTCGCAGGAGCCGCGATCTGGGCTCGGTCGATCCCGAGCGACCCAGCAAGTTCCGTGAGGCCAGCATCAGCCTGAGCGAGCTCGCTGAAGCCCACGCGCGCGAGCCCCGTCAGACCCGTGGTCCGTTCGGTGGATGCCATCGGCGGTCCCGCGCGCGTCAGAGCATCTCGAGGTTGCTCTTCAACTCGTACGGGGTGACCTGCGCACGATAATGCTGCCAGTCACGACGCTTATTCAGCAGAACGTAGTTGAACACCTGCTCACCGAGGGTCTCTGCCACGAGTTCGGAGTCTTCCATGTACTCCAGCGCCTGGTCGAGGCTAGCCGGGAGCGGTGCGTACCCCAAGGCCCGGCGCTCGGAATCGGTGAGCGACCAGACGTTGTCCTCCGCCTCGGCCGGCAACTCGTAGCCTTCCTCGATGCCCTTGAGACCGGCAGCCAGGAGCAAGGCGTACGCGAGGTACGGGTTGGCCGCCGAGTCCAGAGCACGATACTCGACGCGCGAGGACTGACCCTTGTTGGGCTTGTACATCGGGACGCGCACGAGCGCTGAGCGGTTGTTGTGTCCCCAGCAAATGAAGCTCGGCGCCTCGTCGCCGCCCCAGAGACGCTTGTACGAGTTGACGAACTGATTGGTGACGGCGCTGATCTCATTTGCGTGGCGCAGGAGCCCCGCGATGAACTGCCGTCCAACCTTCGACAGTTGGTACTGGGCACCCTCTTCGTAGAAGGCGTTCACATCACCCTCGAACAGTGACATGTGAGTGTGCATGCCGCTGCCGGGTTGACCGCTGAGGGGCTTGGGCATGAACGTTGCGTAGACGCCCTGCTCGATCGCGACCTCTTTGATGACCGTGCGGAAGGTCATGATGTTGTCCGCTGTCGCCAGCGCATCTGCGTAGCGCAGGTCGATCTCGTTCTGCCCGGGACCACCCTCGTGGTGGCTGTACTCGACCGAGATGCCAAGGTCTTCCAGCATCCGCACCGACCGGCGACGGAAGTCGTGCGCTGTGCCGCCGGGAACGTTGTCGAAGTATCCAGCGGAATCCACCGGCTCTGGGCCGTCGGCGCCGTACGTCGATGACTTGAGAAGATAGAACTCGATCTCGGGATGCGTGTAGAACGTGAATCCCGCGTCCGCGGCCTTGGCCAGGGTCCGCTTGAGCACATGACGCGGGTCGGCGACGGCGGGCTGACCATCCGGAGTCGTGATGTCACAGAACATGCGCGCGGTCGGGTCGATCTCACCGCGCCACGGAAGGATCTGGAACGTCGTCGGGTCGGGGTGCGCCAGAAGGTCGGACTCGTAGGAGCGGGTAAGCCCTTCGATCGCGGATCCGTCGAAGCCCAGGCCCTCCGTGAACGCGCCCTCAACCTCGGCTGGCGCGACCGCCACCGACTTGAGGGTACCGATCACGTCGGTAAACCACAGGCGCACGAACTTGACGCCGCGCTCCTCGATCGTGCGAAGAACAAAGTCCCGCTGCTTGTCCATGGAGGTCCTCTCGGTACGAACGTCAGTGGGCGGCGCTGCCGCCGGAACCCCAGGAGTCTTCACGGGCTTCGTCATCAGCCCATGCGCGCGAGCGCTCCTTCATGATCTCCGGCGCTCGAGCCGCCTCTTCTGCGGTTTCGAACGGGCCGGCACGGTCGACCGCGGGCGACTCAAAGCCCTTCTCCACCTGACCCGTGGTCAGGTTGTACCAGTACTTCTCAGCGTCAGCGGACACGACTGCTCCCTCGGTGGGTTCCGTTGACTCGATCCTACTGATCACAGGCGCGCGGATGGGTAGGCTGATCGCATGGCATCTGACCTGACCCGAGCAGTGGGCATCGACATCGGCGGCACGGGAATCAAGGGAGGTGTTGTCGACCTCGAAGCGGGTGAACTCGTTACCGATCGCATCAAGGTGCCCACACCCCCGGGAGCGGAGCCGCCCGCAGTTCTGGATGCCGTCAAGCAGGTTCTCGAGACGCTCGAGGTTGCGGACACCGACATCCCGCTCGGCGTTGCATTCCCCGCGATCGTCAAAAATGGCAAGACCCTGTCGGCCGCAAACGTCTCGGACAAGTGGATCGGCTTCGAGGCTGAGAAGTTCTTCGAGGACGGCCTGGGCCGCGACATCCATTTCGCCAACGATGCGGATGTCGCCGGCGTCGCCGAGGTCCGGTACGGCGCCGCGAAGGGCGTCCAAGGCCTCGTTCTGCTCACAACCCTCGGAACCGGCATCGGCTCGGCCATGATCTACAACGGTGTGCTCATTCCCAACTCCGAGCTCGGCCACCTTGCCCGACCCGGCAAGGACAAGGATGCCGAGTACTACGCCGCGTACTCAGCGATGGAGCGCGAGGAACTGTCCTGGGAGAAGTGGGCCAAGCGGCTGCAGTGGTACTACAGCCACCTGGAGTTCCTCTTCTCCCCCGACCTGTTCGTCGTGGGCGGCGGGGTCTCGAAGCACCCGGAAGAGTTCCTGCCGCTGTTGAAGCTGAACACCCCGATCGTCCCGGCGGTGCACCGCAACAATTCCGGGATCATCGGCGCAGCAGCGCTCTCGCTGGGAGCGATGCCCCAGTTGGCGCAGACGACAGCCGCGGACTGAGTAGCGCGCCCTGTCGGCGCGGCAGCGCGTCGACAGGGCGAATGGGCCGGCCTGTACGCCGGGTTCTGTTCGGGAGCTGGCGCTCCGTCGACGGTCATCTCTCTCGGCGACACGTTGCCGTACCGCTCTAGCGGCCTACCCGGGGACTCGGCGAGCCGCGTCGTCATCCCCTGTCTGGCCTTGCTCCGGGCGAGGTTTACCGTGCGAGTCGTGTCACCACGACTCCGGTGGTCTCTTACACCACCCTTTCACCCTTACCGGGACGAGCCCGGCGGTCTGCTTTCTGTGGCACTGTCTCGCGGATTGCTCCGGGTGGGTGTAACCCACCGCCCTGCCCTGTGTAGCCCGGACGTTCCTCGGCGCGGCACTGCCGCGACGCGACCGTCCGGCCGACCCATTCGCACCGCCGAGTCTACGCGGCAGCTTTCCGATTCAACTCAACGCCGAGGCGGACGCAGCGCAGCGGGGTCTAGAGCCCGGACTCTTCCGTGCGGACGAGGATGCAGCCGCACTCTGGGCAGGTCACGACGGCCTCCGGCGCGGCGGCGCGCAGAGCACTGAGGTCGCTGCCCGCAAGGACCATGTGACACCCACCACAGGTCTGTCGGGTCAACAGGGCGGCACCGGCACTGCGCTGGGCGAGCTTGTCGTAGAGGCCGAGAAGATCGGGGTCAACCGTGGATGCGACAGCCTCGCGATCCCGGGTCGCCGCCGCCTCGTCGGCCTGGGCCGCTGACACCGCAGCCTTGGCGCCGGCACTGAGTGATGCGCCCTCCTCGTTGACCTCGCGCAATCGAGCTTCGAGGCCCGCGACGATCTCTTCAGCTGCCTCCGCCCGCTCCATCGCCTCGAGGTCCGCGTCCTCGAGATCGCTCTTTCGCCGTGCCAGCGCGGCGAGCTCGTGCTCGAGATTCTGCGCCTCTTTGGCGTTGGCAGAGTCAGCCAGCCGTGCGGCGTCCCGGGCAATGCGCGCCTCGACGACCTTCAGATCGTCATCCAGGCGACGCTGCTCAGCGCGGACATCATCGACAGCTCCCCGCGCACGGACGAGGTCCTGGTTCAGCTCTGTCCGCGTCTGCATCAGCTCTGAAATCCGAGCTGCCTGTTCAGGTGAGCGTGCCGCAGCAGAAGCAGCGCGGGTGCGGGCATCGAGGGCAGCAACCTCGAGAAGACGGCGCTGATCGTCGGGACTCGCATTCATGTGGGCCCTGCCGGGATCGAACCGACGACATCCACGGTGTAAACGTGGCGCTCTACCAGCTGAGCTAAAGGCCCTCGAGGCGAGTCTACGGGGCGGATGCGGCATCCACCGTTTCTGCTGAGACAGCTGTGGCTCATCGACCGCTCCCACCGGATGCGGGAATCGCTAGGCTGGGTCGTGGTCTGCCATACAGATACGCGCACGACCAGACCCTGCGGTGCTTACCCTGCAGCGCTCGGCCGCCCGTTCGTGGCACACCCTGCCCGTCGAAGAAAGGTTTCACGTGACCGTCAACGATCAGGATCCGTACTCGCAGGGGCCGCTGGACAGCGACCCCGACGAGACCACGGAGTGGCAGGAGTCCCTGCAGCAACTCGTCTCGGCCAAGGGCCAGGGGCGAGGCAGAGAGATCATGCTCAGCCTGTTGCAGACCTCGCACGAGCTTCAGCTCAACGTGCCGCAGGTGCCGACCACGGATTACATCAACACCATCTCGCCGGATGCTGAACCCGATTTCCCCGGCGACGAGGAGTTGGAGCGCCGCTACCGACGCTGGATTCGCTGGAATGCGGCGATCACGGTCCACCGCGCCCAGCGCCCCGGCATCAGCGTCGGTGGTCACATCTCGACCTACGCTTCCTCTGCATCGCTCTACGAGGTGGGCTTCAACCACTTCTTCCGCGGCCCGGACCACCCCTCCGGCGGCGACCAGATCTTCATCCAGGGGCACGCCTCCCCCGGAACCTACGCTCGTTCGTTCCTGGAAGGACGCCTGACCGAGGCCCAGCTCGACGGCTTCCGGCAGGAGAAGTCGGCGGCGCCCAACGGCCTCCCGTCGTACCCACACCCACGTCTGATGCCTGACTACTGGCAGTTCCCGACCGTCTCGATGGGGCTCGGCCCGATTAACGCGATCTACCAGGCGATGACCAACAAGTACCTGACAAACCGTGGCATCAAGGATGTCGGCGACAGCCACGTCTGGGCATTCCTCGGTGACGGCGAGATGGACGAGGTCGAAAGCCGCGGCCAGCTTCAGGTCGCCGCGAACGAGGGCCTGGACAACCTCACGTTTGTCGTCAACGCGAACCTCCAGCGTCTCGACGGGCCGGTGCGCGGCAACGGGAAGATCATCCAGGAGCTGGAGAGCTTCTTCCGGGGTGCGGGCTGGAACGTCATCAAGGTCGTGTGGGGAACCGGCTGGGACGAGCTGCTCGCCAAAGACACCGACGGCGCACTCGTGCACCTCATGAACACCACCCCGGACGGTGACTTCCAGACCTACCGTGCTGAAGATGGGGCGTTCATCCGTGAGCACTTCTTCGGCCGCGACGAACGCACCGCAGCCCTCGTGAAGGACTGGAGCGACGAGGAGATCTGGGGCAAGCTGCGCCGCGGTGGTCTCGACTACCGCAAGGTCTACGCCGCCTACAAGGCAGCAGTCGAGCACAAGGGCCAGCCCACCGTGATCATCGCCAAGACGATCAAGGGCTACGGTCTCGGCCATCACTTCGAGGGACGCAACGCGACCCACCAGATGAAGAAGATGACGCTCGAAGACCTCAAGCACTTCCGCGACTCGATGCGTATCCCGATCTCGGATGCCCAGCTCGAGGAGAACCCGTACCTGCCGCCGTACTACAACCCCGGCCCGCAGGACGAGACGATCCAGTACATGATGGAGCGACGCCGCGCGCTCGGCGGCTTCCTTCCCCAGCGACGGACCTCGCACACCTCGATCACGCTGCCGGGCGACGATGTCTACGCGCTTCCGAAGAAGGGCTCGGGAACGCAGGAAGCCGCCACGACGATGGCGTTCGTGAGGCTCCTGAAGGATCTGCTGCGCGCCAAGGGCTTCGGCAACCGCATCGTGCCGATCATTCCGGACGAGGCACGGACGTTCGGTATCGACGCGTTCTTCCCGACCCAGAAGATCTACAACCCGCACGGCCAGAACTACACGTCGGTCGACCGCGATCTGCTTCTTGCCTACAAGGAGAGCCCGCAGGGTCAGATCATGCACGTCGGCATCAACGAGGCCGGCGCGCTGGCGGCGTTCACCGCCACGGGGACGTCCTACGCAACGCACGGCGAGCCGCTGATTCCCGTCTACGTCTTCTACTCGATGTTCGGGTTCCAGCGCACTGGCGACGCGCAGTGGGCTGCCGGTGACCAGATGACACGGGGTTTCGTGATCGGTGCGACTGCGGGAAGGACAACCCTGACGGGTGAAGGTCTGCAGCACGCCGACGGCCACTCCCACCTTCTGGCCTCAACGAACCCGGCAACGGTGTCGTACGATCCGGCGTACGGGTACGAGATCGCGCACATCGTGCAGTCGGGCCTGGAGCGGATGTACGGCGGGCACCACCCCGATCCCGACGTCATGTACTACCTCACGGTCTACAACGAGCCACTCGTGCAGCCCGCGGAGCCCGAGGGCGTGGATGTCGAAGGCATCGTGCGCGGCATCCATCGCATCTCCACCGCCGAGGGCGACGGCCCGCGTGCGCAGCTGCTCGCCTCGGGGGTCGGTGTGCCGTGGGCACTCGAAGCCCAGCAGTTGCTGCGCGACGATTGGGGCGTTCAGGCCGACGTGTGGTCGGTGACGTCGTGGACGGAGCTGCGCCGCGACGGCCTTGCCGCCGACGAGC
>NZ_JASBSF010000319.1 GCF_030149085.1 Microbacterium sp.
GGCGAGAGCCCGCCTCAGCTCACAACGACGACGTCGTCACCCACGACGCCCCGGCTGTCATCCAACGTGACGGGTAACACCCCCGCGCCGAACAGCGTGCGACAGAGCACACCGCGATGAGGCAGGCACTCAGCGCCGCGCAGGAGCACTCGACGGCAGTCAGCGCACATCCTGAGCCGCACCGCACCACACACGTGAGCGCGGCATCAGTCGGCGTGAGTCGATGAGCGAGGGCATCATGGATACGAGTGAACTTCCTCCCGACGTGGAGGCGCCCGAGTCAGAATCATCGGCATCGACATCACGAGAGTTCCCGCGTCTCGGCACTCCGGTGAACGCGGGAGGCAGAGTGAGCGCACCGCCGCGACCGATCAACTGGAACCTACTCACCAGCGAACAAGCCGAGATCGAGTGGCTCGAACTCAACAGCTGGGTGTCCTGGCTGAAACTCTCCTACGGTCTCACACCGGCAGTGCTGCCCCCGCTGTGGCACCGGCACCCCGAGCTGGTATGGGAACTCTCGGCGCTGCATTGTCATTGGCTCGGCGCCTACGATCCTGAACAGCACGCCAGCGGCCCGATCACCTGGCACCGCGACTTCACCGAAGCGCGGATGCGCCTGCGCGAATGGGTGCAAGCCTCCGGCACCCGCATCGACCGCGACCGCCCCACACGGCAAACCACTTGGCCGGGCGACACCCCGTACCCTGCGGCGGCGGAGGCCCCCATCGTTGACCGAGACGCCGACTTCGTAGAGTTCGTCAAAGCCGATGTGGCTTCGCGCCGTGCCGACGAAGACGCTTACTTCCTTCTCGTGGCTGAGCATGAAGCACGCCGCAATGCCGCAAGCGGTGATTGAGATGGTGCGCAGCTACCAGCGAAAGACTCCAGCCCTTTCCGCAGGCCGGGAGGTCAAGGTGCGCTGCGAAGACCGCGAGACCGTGGATGTGCCGTTGCTTGCGGAGGTACTCATCAGGATCGCACTCCGTTCGACATCAGCGTCTGCTGATCAGAATGAATCCGCCAAGCAGCATATCGGAAATGCCGGTCTCTCCCGGTTCTTCCAAGACGCCCTCGCGGTGAAGCAGTAGCATCGTAGACAGATACTCAAGCAAGACGTGGCACCCCTTGCGACACGGCCCCGGCGATTGCCCGGAGTGCAGTGTTCTTTCTCTCTTGCGAATCTGACCGCCACGTCACGCAGCAGCGAGTCATGCTCGGTGCTGCCTGACGAAAGGCAATCGCAATGACTCTCCTAGGTCTCCCTGCCGGTCTCGACCTCGACTCGCTCCGCAAGCTCGCTACCCAAGCAGCCAAAGCCAAACCGCAGCCCGCCCCCGGTGATGGCACCCCGCTCGCGGTGTCATACCTGCGAGTCTCGACCAAGGATCAAGCCACCCGCAACGGCCTCGAAGAAGGTCTCTCGATCCCTGCACAACGCGAAGCCGCCGAGAAGAAAGCCGCCTCGCTCGGGGCAGTGATCGTCAAAGAGTTCATCGAGCCAGGCGAATCGGCGAAGACCGCAAACCGTAAAGCGCTGCAGGAGATGCTGGAATATGTGGCGGTGAACCCCGTGCAGTTCTGCATTATCAACAAGGTCGATCGCATGGCAAGGAACCGCCTTGATGATGCCGTGATCCATGCAACGCTACGCGGGCGCAGCATCCAGCTAGTGTCGGTCACTGAGAACATCGACGAGTCGCCGTCGGGGATGCTAATGCACGGCATCCTTGCCACGATCGCGGAGTTCTATTCGCTGAACCTCGCGCAGGAGGTGGTGAAGGGCCTCCGGCAGAAAGCAGTCATGGGTGGCACTCCCGGTCGTGCCCCGCTCGGCTACCTCAACGTGCGAACCACCGAGAACGGTGCCGAGATTCGCGAGGTCACCACTGATCCCGACAGATTCGACCTTGTGAAGTTTGCGTTCGAGAGCTACGCGAATGGCGACTGGACACTCTCGATGCTCACCGAGGAAGTGAATCGGCGCGGCCTGACCACGAGACCGACACCGAAGCATCCTGAGAAGCCCCTCACCACAACGATGGTGCACAAGGTACTCACGAACCCGTATTACAAGGGCCTCGTCACGTTTCAGGGCGCAGTCTACGAGGGCAGCCACGACGTGATGGTCACACCCGAGGTCTGGTCGAAAGTGCAGCAGATTCTCGACCGCAACAACCAGCGAGGTCAGCGACCGCAGAAGCACGACCACTACCTCAAAGGCGCGCTCTACTGCTCCTGTGGGGCAAAGCTCATGCTTGAACGTCCGCAGGGAAACACGGGCGAACGGTACGACTACTTCTCCTGCTCAGGTCGCCGTCGCAAAACCACGAGTTGCACGCGAAGTGCGATCCTGGTGGAGCGGATCGAACTGAAAGTCGAGCAGGCATACGCCACGAAGTCACTCACCGAAGACCAAGCTGCCGGGGTTGGGAAGATTCTGCACGAGGTGTTCGACAGGCTCGAAGGCGGGGCCAGCGACGAGCGCGCGGCACTCACCGAGCAGAAGGCTCGCCTCGAGTCCGAACGGTTGAAGCTCGTGCAGGCGCACTACGCCGATGCGATCCCGGTCGATCTGTTGAAGAGCGAGCAAGACCGAATCCAGAACGCACTCGGCGCGATCCAGACCAGGCTCGACAGCCTGCATTCCCGCTACGCGGACGCCCGTGAAGGCCTCGAAGACATGCTCGCCGTGCTCACCGATCTGCAAGGGTTGTACCTGCGTTGCGAACCCGCTGAACGCCGGTTCCTGAACCAAGCCTTGTTCACGCGCATCATCGTGGACGAGAACGAGAACGTCGAGCTGCAGCCCCAGGCCGGTGTCGACACCGTGACTTCGCAGAGAATCAACACCTACAGCGCAGGCCCGGTAGCAACAACGAAAATGCCCCGCATTCAAGCGGGGCAAGTTTCGACTTTCGAACTTTTGGTGGACCTGAGGGGACTCGAACCCCTGACCCCCTGCATGCCATGCAGGATTGAGCCCCAGTGAGAACCATTGAATTATCAAGGAAATGCCTGGTCAGGCACGAGATAAGTCTACCATCGAGTACCGCTCAATACCACCGGACACAAGGGCCTGAGCCCCATATGAGCCCCACGGGGAGGGTTTTTCGGAGCGCGGGAGCGACCGGGGACGCCGGCGGAAACCACGCGGATTCTGAAAGGTGAACACGGGGCTACGGATCCCCGGCAGCCCCCGGGCACAGATTTTTCTGCTTCCCCAATTCGCGAGGTGCGGCACGGACATGCCTCCTTCTCCCACACGTCGACAGGGCTTCACCGCGACGGGATAACGTCATGCCGTGACCTTCAACCACAGCGCTCGCGGCATGTCGATCGCCACCTCCACGGCGCTGTGCGCCTGCCTCACGGCCTGCGCGCCGCAGATAACGGTCACACCCGCTCCAGACCCATCCCTCGAGCCACAGCGAGCTGCAGCCCTCGCCCAGGCGCTGTCTGACCTCCGCTCCTACGCCGAGCGCTCGATCGCCACCATGGAGTCTCTCACCGCCGAGACCGGAGCCACCGACACGGCCCTGTGCACGGTCGCCTCACTCCCCGACCCGTCATTCCTCATCGACGACGACGCGGCCACAGACATCACCTCCGCCACAAGCCCACCGCTCATCACCTACACCTGCACCGCCATCACCGACACCACCGACAGCGGATCCGTCTTCGGCATCGGCTACACCGGCACCCTGAACCCGCTCACCGGCGACAGCTACGTCACCCGCAACAAGTAGCGGATCCTCCTCCAGTAGGCCGTCTACGGCGTTATCGCGCGCCTAGGTGACTCCATTCAGGTGAATAGACTCCGTAGCCCGAGCCGCCGCCGACCACAGCACACGCCTGCCATCCTGCCGTCGAGTCACGAACCCCTGGTCGGCGGCCGTGCGAAGGAGTGGTCGAAGTGAGTTGTGAGACGCTCCCCGGATCCGAAGCGCCTCCAGTTCGCCCCCGGTCATCGGCCCCCGTTCCCGCAAGGCCCGAAGGATGCGCCCGATCGTCGCCGACTCCTGCTCGGCGAGCCGCTCACG
>NZ_JASBSF010000348.1 GCF_030149085.1 Microbacterium sp.
GAAGTCGGCCCTTGCGCAGATTGCGGCATCCACGATTCACGCCCCGGTCGATGCGGCGACCGTTGAGGAAGTCGTCGTGGCGGCGGTGCAGGAAGCGAGTGAGTCGGCACCCGAGAAGCCCAAGCGCCGCAAGAAGAAGACAGAAACCGAGAAGCCCAAGTCCGAGAAGGAACTGCTCCTCGATTCTGTGCTCAACGCCCTTCCCGAACCCAAGGCGCCGGGTCAGGGACGCGGGAGGCGTCGTGTGACGACTGCCGCGCTGACCGGCACTCCCGTGTCTGCGACGCCGACGGGTTCTGACGACGAGTCCTGACAGTCGTTGCTAGGTGCCGTGGCGGCGCTCGCGTGCCGTCACACGCAGCCCTGACGCGATGAGGGCGCGAACGAGGGTATGGCCGTCGACGGGCTTCGCCCCGGCCGCCACGAGCCTCTCGTGGGCCTCGGCGGGCACGTCGTAGTGGTCACGGTCGAAACCGCGGCGGGGGATGTCGTTCCGCTCGGCGAATTCATGGAGTTCGGCGAGGTCACTATCGCTGATCAGATGTGACCACAACCTGCCGTGCGCCGGCCAGCGCGGGTCGTCGATCAGAATCGTCACGGGCCGATCATAGGTGGTGGTCAGTGCGGGGCGGCGATGGTGCGCGTCGCTTTGCTACTACGGTGCCGCATCAGGTAAAGTATTCCTTTGGTGCGTCGTGTGCCGCGTTCCGGACGGCGGCACGTCAGGGCCTCGGTTCCGCACCGCAGCGGTCATCCCCACGGATGGCCCCTCAGACAGACCGGAGCACTGTGCTCCCAGAAGAAACAGGTGTGAAGTGGTTTACGCAGTAGTGCGCGCCGGCGGCCGCCAGGAGAAGGTCTCGGTCGGCACGATCGTCGTTCTCGACCGTCTCGCCGCCAAGGTCGGCGACAAGGTCGAGCTTCCGGCAGTGCTGCTCGTGGACGGCGACACCGTCACGACCGACGCTGCGAAGCTCTCCAAGGTGAGCGTGACAGCCGAGGTTCTCGGCGAAGAGCGCGGCCCGAAGATCGTCATCCAGAAGTTCAAGAACAAGACCGGCTACAAGAAGCGCCAGGGGCACCGCCAGGACCTCACGCGCGTCAAGGTCACCGGCATCAAGTAAGACCCAGGAAGAGGCGCAGTAATGGCACACAAAAAGGGCGCAAGCTCTACCCGTAACGGTCGTGACTCCAACGCCCAACGACTGGGCGTGAAGCGTTTCGGCGGCCAGGTCGTGAGCGCGGGCGAGATCCTCGTTCGTCAGCGCGGCACGCACTTCCACCCCGGCGCCAACGTTGGTCGTGGCGGCGACGACACGCTCTTCGCCCTCTCGGCTGGCGCTGTCGAATTCGGCACCAAGGGCGGCCGCAAGGTCGTCAACGTGGTGGCCGCCGCGGAGTGATCTGCAGCTGACATCAGTTTTCGGAAGGGGCGGGCTTCGGCTCGCCCCTTCCCGTCATCCGGCCCCGTAAGCCATCCGAAGACAGGAGAAAGCGCATGGTCACTTTCGTCGACCGCGTCACCCTGCACCTTCGTGCGGGCAAGGGCGGCAACGGATGCGTGTCGGTACGCCGTGAGAAGTTCAAGCCGCTCGCCGGTCCCGACGGCGGCAACGGTGGCCACGGCGGTGACATCGTGCTGGTTGCCGACCCGCAGGTGACGACGCTCTTGTCGTACCACCATTCGCCCCACCGATCCGGCGGGAACGGCGGGTTCGGAATGGGAGACAACCGATCGGGTGCTGCCGGCGAATCCATAGAGCTTCCGGTTCCCCTGGGTACTGTCGTGAAAGACCCGTCGGGCGAGGTGCTTGTCGATCTCATCGAGCCCGGTATGCGTTATGTGGTGGCGCCGGGTGGCCTCGGCGGTCTCGGCAATGCCTCGCTCGCCTCACCGAAGCGCAAGGCGCCCGGTTTCGCGCTTCTCGGGACCGCCGGCTGGGAAGGCGACGTCGTCCTCGAGCTGAAGACCGTGGCTGATGTTGCACTGGTCGGTTTTCCCTCCGCGGGAAAGTCCAGTCTGATCGCCGCCATCTCAGCCGCACGCCCGAAGATCGCGGACTATCCCTTCACAACCCTCCACCCGAACCTCGGTGTCGTCGAAGCCGGTGACGTGCGCTTCACCGTCGCCGATGTGCCCGGACTGATTGAGGGGGCAAGCAGCGGGCGCGGGTTGGGGTTGGAGTTCCTCAGGCACGTCGAGCGCTGCACGGCGCTCGTGCACGTGTTGGACTGCGCGACGCTCGATCCGGGACGGGATCCTCTCACGGATCTCGATGTGATCCTCGCGGAGCTTGCCGCCTACCCGGTCCCTGAGGGGCAACTGCCGTTGCTCGAGCGCCCCCAGGTCATCGCTCTGAACAAGGTTGATGTGCCCGAGGCTCGGGATCTCGCCGATCTGGTGCGTCCGGAACTCGAAGCACGTGGGTACCGCGTCTTCGAGATCTCGACGGTGAGCCGGTCTGGCCTCCGCGAACTGAGCTTCGCGCTGGCATCCATCGTCGCCGAGCACCGGGCCGCGGAGGCCAACACGCCGAAGCCCGAACGTGTCGTCATCCGCCCGCGTGGTGCTGAGCAGGACTTCTCGGTTCGCGTTGAGGGCGGCACGTACGGCCCGATCTATCGCATTCTGGGCGCGAAGCCTCTTCGGTGGGTCCAACAGACCGACTTCCAGAACGACGAAGCCGTCGGATACCTCGCCGACCGGCTCGAGAAGCTCGGCGTCGAAGACGAGTTGTACCGACTCGGAGCAACACCGGGCGCAACTGTCGTCATCGGTGGGGATGACGGAGTGATCTTCGACTGGCAGCCCTCGCTGAGTTCGGTGGCAGAGCTCATGACTGCACCGCGCGGCACGGATCCACGACTCGACCAGAACTCGCGGCGTACTACCGCGCAACGGCGCGAGCGCTACCACGAGCGGATGGATGCGAAGGCCGAGGCGCGCGAGGAACTCGAGGCCGAGCGGCTGGCAGCACGAAGCGAGGCGGAGGACGACGAGCAGTGACTGTGACCGAGCGCGAAGGCCTCTTCGGCTGCCGACGAGTTGTCGTCAAGGTCGGATCATCGTCGATCAGCGGTGAACACGCCTGGCGCATCGACGCTATCGTTGCGGCGATCGCCGCCGCTCACGAGCGCGGCACCGAAGTCGTTCTCGTCTCTTCGGGAGCTATCGCGACAGCTCTTCCGCTTCTGAAGCTCGACGGGCGGCCGGATGACCTGGCGACCCAGCAGGCGTCGGCTGCGGTGGGGCAGAACGTGCTCATGTGGCGATATCAGACCAGCCTCGACAGGTTCGGCATCCTTGCCGGGCAGGTCTTGCTCACTGCCGGCGATCTCGAGAACGCGACACACCGCTCGAACGCACGGCGAGCCATGGAGCGGCTGCTGGGACTTCGCATCCTTCCGATCGTCAACGAGAACGACACTGTCGCTACGCACGAGATCCGTTTCGGTGACAACGACAGACTTGCTGCCCTGGTAGCCCAACTCGTCGGCGCTGACGCTCTGGTGCTGCTCAGCGATATCGAAGCGCTCTACACGCGGCCGCCGGACGAGCCTGGCGCAACCCCCATTCACCGTGTGGAACCCGGCGATGATCTGCACGGCTTCCAGTTCGGATCGGTGGTCGTCAACAGCGTCGGGACCGGGGGCGCTGCCACGAAGGTCTCCGCGGCGCGGCTGGCTGCCGGTGCCGGGGTTGGCGTTCTCGTCACCAGCGCCGATCGCGTTGACGAGGCGCTGCGCGGCGAGAACATCGGCACGTGGTTTGCTCCGAACCCACACCCGGTTGCCTCTGCTCTCACCGGGCCCATCACCGTCGATCGGTAGGCTGGCTCCCATGTCAACCACGCTGATGTCACCGACGGATGCCGTCACCGGTGCTCGGGAACGGATGCAACACGCCAAGCGAGCGGCGCGCACGGTGGGTCTTCTCACTGCGGCGCAGAAGGCCGAGATGCTGAACGCCGTGGCTGACCGACTCGAAGCCGATACCGGCGTGATCGTCGAGGCAAACACGGCAGACGTGGACCGGGGTCGTGAGACCGGGCTTTCGGAGGCGCTCCAGGACCGGCTAAGGCTCGATCCCGCCCGCGTCGCGGCACTGGCGGCAGCGGTGCGCGAGGTCGCTGAGCTTCCGGATCCGGTTGGTCGGGTGCTTGACGAGCGTCGGCTCGAGAATGGCCTGTCGCTGACGAAGGTAGCGGTGCCGTTCGGTGTGGTCGGGTCCATCTATGAAGCGCGCCCCAACGTGACTGTCGACATCGCTGCGCTTGCGCTGCGCTCTGGCAACGCCGTCGTCTTGCGCGGCGGCTCTGCCGCCGAGAACAGCAACCGGGCACTCATCGCGAGCATGCGGGCTGCACTCGAAAGCGTCGGTGTTGATGCCGAGGCAATCCAGACAGTGGATGACTTCGGTCGTGATGGCGCACGGGCGATGATGCAGGCTCGTGGCCTGATCGATGTGCTCGTGCCGCGGGGGAGCGCCCAACTTATCGAGACTGTCGTCACCGAATCGACAGTTCCCGTCATCGAGACCGGGGCCGGTCTTGTTCACATCGTTCTCGACGAGAGCGCGCGAGCTGACTGGGCACTGGATATCGTCGTCAACGCCAAGGCGCAACGGCCGAGTGTGTGCAACGCCGTCGAGACGGTGCTGGTTCACCGTGGCGCCGCTGACCGCCTCGTGCCGGATCTTGTCGGCGCGCTCCAGGCCGCTGGCGTGACCGTGCATGGTGACGCCGACGTGTCGGCTCGCGCCGAGGGCGTCATCCCCGCCACACCCGACGACTGGGCAACCGAGTACCTGAGCCTCGATGTCGCCATCCGTGTCGTCGACGATCTGGATGCCGCGCTCGAGCACATCCGCACGTATTCGTCGCAGCACACCGAATCGATCATCACCGAGGATCCTGCCGCGGCTGAGCGGTTCCTCGCGGAGGTGGATTCTGCGGTGGTTATGGTCAACTCCTCGACGCGCTTCACGGACGGGGGCGAGTTCGGCTTCGGGGCCGAGGTCGGGATCTCGACGCAGAAGCTCCACGCACGGGGGCCCATGGGGCTTCCCGAACTCACCAGCACGAAGTGGCTGGTGCGCGGTGCCGGTCAGGTGCGCGGCTGAGAGCTAAGCTGGGTAGGCGCACTTGTCGCCGCAGCCACGAACGGAGTTTCAATGACCCTCGTCTCGCTTCTTGCCTTCGCCGCAGAAGAGTCGGAGCACCACGGCAACGTGGCATTGGAGACCGTCATCTTCGGGATCATCGCTCTGGCCGTCTTCGGACTTCTGGCGCTCGTGACTGCGTCGTACCGCAACGTCGCTAACCGCCACGCGCACAAGGCGGAAGCGTACGCGAAGACCCACGCGGCTGAGCTGCAGCGATCGGGGCACGGCCACTAGGCATCCGATGTCGGCAGCACGAGCACGCCGAATCGGGGTGATGGGCGGGACGTTCGATCCCATCCATCATGGTCACCTCGTCGCGGCAAGCGAAGTCGCCGACTCTTTCGGACTCGACGAGGTCGTCTTCGTCCCTACCGGACGGCCGTGGCAGAAGAAGAACGAGGTCACGGAGTCCGAACACCGGTATTTGATGACGGTGATTGCGACGGCATCCAATCCCGGCTTCTCGGTGAGTCGTGTCGATATCGATCGCGACGGCCCGACCTACACGATCGACACGCTGCGCGACGTGCAGCGACTCAATCCAGACGCGGATTTGTACTTCATTACCGGCGCGGACGCCATAGCGCAGATCCTCAGCTGGAGAAATCATGATGAACTGTGGGAGTTGGCGCATTTTGTCGCCGTCTCTCGACCCGGGCACGTTCTCAACACCGACGGGCTTCCCGTCGAGGACGTCAGCCAATTGGAGATCCCCGCGCTGGCGATCTCGTCGACGGACTGTCGGGAACGGGTTCGTGGGGGACACCCCGTGTGGTACCTCGTTCCTGACGGAGTCGTCCAATACATTGCGAAGCACCATCTGTATCGGAGCAACGAATGACGAATGAGCAGCAACCGAACCAGCCGTTGACGCGTCGGCAGCTTCGGGAGCTCCGCAGCACGGGTGCAACCCCGATCCTGACGCCCGAGGGCACACCGATCATGCCCCCGGCACAGAACGCGTCGCCCACTCCAACGCCGGTTCAGACGTCGGTCGACACTGATGATCACCAGGATGCCGAGCACGAGCCGGTCTCGGCTGATTCTGCGAGCGACCAGGCATCCGCCAGCGGCGGGACAGCAGACGCTTCCGAGCCTGCAGCGCCAGCTGACTCCTCGAGCGAGTTCACGTCCGCGGCAGCTGAGGGATCTTCATCGGCTGACGAGCTTCCGACTTCGAGCCCGACCGGACCGACGGTCGCAGCCGACGGGGCGCCGCTGACCCGCCGACGTGTGCGGGAGCGCACCGGGAACACGGATGCCCAGACTGTGAGCGGTACTGACGGTGACCACAGGGCGCCCTTCGTTTCGGTTCCGCCGGCGTCGCCGGAGGAGCATCCGATCTCGCAAGCCGCCGCGGGGCTCGCCTCTGACGAACCCGTAGAGCGCGGCACGGTGAGTCCGCAGCTTGGCTCTGCACTGCTTGCGGGCATGGCCACCGAACCCGACCCGCGCCCGAGTTTCGACCAGCTCATCTCCCGTCCGAGCGCGGGATCGACCGGTACTGGCAGCGCGCTGATCGTGACAGATTCACCGCCGCAGGGCATCACCGCGCCGGTCAACGCGACAGGAGAGGTGCTGGTCACCGGCAGCTTGGCCCTTCCCGACCTTTTCGCGACGACCGGTCAGATGCCTGGCACTTCCGAGGCGCTCGACATCGATGCGACGTTTGCCGACGGGGAACTCCCGCAGCACTCGTCGCCGACGCCGATTGCTGCCAGCGCCGCGATCAGCACCGTCAAAACGACAGCCGAGATCATCAAACCCCCTGTGCCCGAGAAGGGATCGCGACTCATGCTGACCCTGGCGATCACCGCCGGGGTACTTGCACTGGCACTCGTAGGCGTCCTGATCCTCGCCTTCGCAACCGGAGTCTTCTCATGACGCGCTGCCCGGGCTGGTCGCTTCGCGCGGGCGCGGAGGCGCGCGCGTGACGGCTACCGACGTATCGAAGCAGATGCTCGCGATTGCCGCTGCCGCGGCGGAGGCCACGGGCGCCGAAGATCTCGTGGCGCTGGATGTCTCGGAGCCGCTCCCTCTTGTCGACATCTTTTTGCTCGCGACCGGTCGCAGCGAGCGAAATGTCGCCGCGATCGCCGACGAGATCGAGGAGAAGCTGCTCGAGGTCGGTCACAAGCGTCTGCGTCGGGAGGGGCGCCAGGAATCCCGGTGGATTCTCCTGGACTTCGGCGATCTGGTCGTTCACGTGTTCCACGAGCAGGAGCGGGCTTTCTACGGCCTGGAGCGGCTCTGGAAGGACTGCCCGGTCGTGCCCATCGATCGGCCGGCGCGGGCGGTAACCGACTGAGGACGGATGCTGCGTCGGTTCGGCTGCCGCCCGCCGATGTAGTAATCTGTTGTAGTTGCCTCTCGGGGCAGCATCCGGGCCTGTGGCGCAGCTGGTAGCGCACCTGCATGGCATGCAGGGGGTCAGGGGTTCGAGTCCCCTCAGGTCCACGCGAGAAAACGCCTGATTAGCAGGCATTTTCTCCAACTCCGGGCGAGTTTAGACCCCCGTGAGAACCGTTATGAGCCCCACGTGTGGGGCTCCGGGACTCCGGAGGTCATCATGTCCACTACTCGCGATCACGTCGTCACTGCCTATCGTGACGAGCATGGCACGTGGAAGGCTCGCTGCAGGTGTGGCATTCGCTGGGAGGGCGAGCGCACCAGGACGCTGACTGTCGCCGCGTGCCGCCAGTCCTGCCATGTCGGCCAGGTCGAGGCGCTCGAGCGTGCGATCCCGTTGCAGGTTGCAGAGTACGCGCGCGGAGCTGATCCATGGGGTCTCACCTATGCCAGGGTGAACCTGCGG